>NZ_JACVVG010000069.1:0-18501 GCF_016647875.1 Pseudomonas sp. S36
GGGCGGGCCCGGGGTACGCGTTCCCCCCCCCCCCCCCCCCCGCGGGCCCCCCGGGCCCCCCCCCCCCCCCCCCCGGCCAGCCCGTTCACCCCTGCCACTTGCCGCCTTCTACGATCACACTCTCGGGCTTGGTGTCGTCGCTCAGCTCCTTGCGTACATATTGGTCATAGAGTTTCAGCAGGAACTTCTCTTCGCCCAGCTTGGCCAGCTCGGCGTTCACCCAGTCGCGCAGTTCGGTGTTGCCCTTCTTCACCGCCGGCGCAATGGGCGCCTCATCGCCCAGCAACTCAGGCAATACACGGTAGCCCGGGTTTTGCTTGGCCCAGCTGAACAGGATCAGGTTGTCCTGGGCGTAGGCATCGCCACGGCCGGTGGCCAAGGCCTGGAGCGACTCGCTGTTCTTCTCGAACTTCAACAGCTTCCAGTCCGGATGATGCGTTGTCAGCCAGATATCAGCTGTGGTGCCCGTGGTGACGATAATGGTCTTGTCGGCCAGGTCGTCGAGTTTCTGCACCGGGCTGCCATCGGCAACAATGGCTTGTACCGCCACCCGCAAGTTGGGGTTGGTGAAATCCACGGCCTCTTTACGTTCGGGGGTCACGGTCATGTTGGCAAGGATCAGGTCCACCTTGTCGCTCTGCAGGAAGGGGATACGGCTGGCCGGCTCCACGGCAACGAACTCGACCTTGTTCTCGTCACCCAGCAGGTCCTTGGCCAGGCGACGGCCAATGTCGGTATCGAAGCCAACGTAGCGGCCCTTTTCGTCAACGAAACCAAACGGCGGCTTGTCGGTGAATACCCCGACGATCAGCTTGTCCCTGGCCTTGATGGTTTCCAGGTAACTGGTAGCCGGTGATGCCACACCGGGTTTGGGCGGCTCGTCGGCCTTGTTGCAGCCGGCGAGCAGGGCAAGGCCCAGGACGGGTGCGAGCAGTTTGGTGAAATGGGCAATTCTCATGACAGTTCCTTGTGCAATGTTTTCGGCAGGGTTTCTACGAAGGAGAATTTCTCCAGGAACTGCTGCGCGCGTGCGGTTTGCGGTTGAGTGAAGAAGCTCTCGGGGTCGCCCTGTTCAAGGATCCTGCCGGCCTCCATGAACACGATGCGGTCGGCCACCGCGCGAGCGAAGGCCATTTCGTGGGTAACAATCAGCAAGGTCATGCCGTCACGGGCCAGGCCCTGGATCACCTGCAGCACTTCCTTGACCATTTCCGGGTCGAGCGCTGCGGTGACCTCGTCGAACAGCATCACTTCGGGGTTCATGCACAGCGAGCGCACGATCGCGATGCGCTGCTGCTGGCCACCAGACAACTGCCGTGGAAAGGCGTCGCGCTTGTCCAGCAGGCCGACACGCGCCAGCAATGCCTCGGCCTGGGCCTGGGCCTCACCGCGTTCACGCCTCTGCACCTTCAACGGGCCCAGCAGCAGGTTATCCAGCACGCTCATGTGGCCAAACAGGTGGTAGCTCTGGAACACCATGCCGACACGCTGGCGAACCGCGCGCCAGTCCGTACCGGGCGCCAACAGCGCCTGCCCGGCAAGGCGCAACTGGCCGCCGTGGGCCTGCTCCAGGCCGTTGAGGCAACGCAGCAGCGTGCTCTTGCCGCAACCGCTGGGGCCGAGGATGACCACGACTTCCCCGGCGGCCACTTTCAGGTCGACGTTTTCGAGCACCTGGTGCTCACCGAAATACTTGTTGAAACCCTGAAATTCGATCAATGCGTTCATGAGTGGGCCCAGCGCCGTTCCAGCACGCGTGAAGCGGCCGACAGTGGATAACAGACGATGAAAAAGAACAGAAACAGCGCCCCATAGATGAGCACCGACTCGTAGGTGCGCTCGATGATCTGCTGGCCCGCCTTGATCACTTCGACCACGCCGATCAACACCGCCAGCGAACTGGTCTTGATGATCCGCGTGTAGAGATTGATGGTGGGCGGGGTCATGCGCTTGAGCGCCTGCGGCAGCAGCACGTAGCCATAGAGCTGCCACCCCGCCAGGCCGATCGACAGGCCCGCTTCACGCTGACCGCGTGGCAGTGAGCGCAGCGCGCCGCGTACCACCTCGCCGACTTCACTGGCACCCCACAGGCCCAGTACCAGTACGGCGCACCAGAAGCTGGGAATGCTGATGGAAAAAAAGATCGGCAAGCCGAAGAACACCAGGTACAGCCATACCAGTACCGGGATGGCGCGAAACAGCTCCAGGTACACCTGCAGCGCGATATCCAGCACACGGCTGCCCAGGGTTGCCAGTACGCCGTACAGCACACCCCCCAACGTCGCGAATACAATGCCCAGCGCAGAAATAGCCAAGGTTTGCGCGGCGCCGCCTGCCAGCTGCGGCAGCGCCTGGATCAACAGCTCAATTGCCGAACTGGCCATCTTGCAGCCTCCGTTCCACGTGACGCAGCAGCAATGAAAGGGGCAGGAACAGCAACACGCAGAGCAGGGTCAGCACCGTGAGCATTTCGTAGGTCTTGTAGTACAGGGCAATGTAGTTCTTGGTGGTGTAGAGGATCTCTGGCACCGCCACCGCCGATACCACTGTGGTTTCCTTCAACAGGAAGATGAAATTTGCGAACAGTGCCGGCAGGCTGAGGATGCCAGCTTGGGGCAGTACCACGTGGCGCAGCAACTGCCCTTCAGACAGCCCGATGGAGCGCCCGGACTCAAGCTGCGCCTTGGGGACGGCTTCGACACCGGCTCTGAGCACCTCGGTCAAGTAGGCGCCGCCCATGAAGGTCATGGTGATGATCGCGGCTGCAAACCCGGAAACCTTCACACCCAAGCTTGGCAGGGCGAAGTAGATGAAGAACAGCTGGATCAGCAGCGGTGTATTGCGTGCCAGTTCCACATAGGCTTTCACCAGCCGCCACAGGTAGGGAACACGCAGGACCAGCAAGCTGGCGTTGATCAGGGCAACTAGCAGTGACGTGGCAATGGCGATCAGGCCGACCTGCAACGTCACCCCAACGGCCTTGAGAAAGGTGGGTAGTGTGCTGAGGATGAAGGCGGTGTCGAGGGTCATGGGAGCATGTCTACAGGGTGCGGGGCGGCACGACAGATAGACTCTAATGCTCTAAAAGACTTTAGATAAATACCTTTATGGAATATCCATAGTTTGCGTATGAAGGGGGGCCAAAGCGCCACCCGCAGCCCGCCCAATGCCCCAATAAATAAAAACGCCGACACATCAGTGTCGGCGTCAGGTCACACTACCAGCAGCAAACGCATCAGAACGCTGGCAGCACAGCACCCTGGTACTTCTTGGCGATGAAGGCCTTCACCTCGGGGCTGGTCAGGGCCTTGGCCAGTTTCTGCATGGCGTCGCTGTTCTTGTTGTCCGGGCGGGCTACCAGGAAGTTCACGTAAGGCGAGTCGCTGCCTTCGATCACCAGCGCATCCTTGGCCGGGTTCAGGCCGGCTTCAAGGGCGTAGTTGGTGTTGATCATGTCCAGATCCACTTGGTCCAGTACGCGGGGCAGCATGGCCGACTCAAGCTCGCGGAATTTCAACTTCTTGGGGTTCTCGGCGATGTCCTTTGGCGTTGCCAGGGCATTTTTCGGATCCTTAAGGGTAATCAGGCCAGCCTTCTGCAGCAGCAGCAGTGCACGGCCGCTGTTGCTGCCTTCATTGGGGATGGCAACCGTGGCACCTTCTGGCAGGTCGTTCAGGCTCTTGACCTTTTTCGAGTAGCCGCCGAAGGGCTCCACGTGTACGCCGATCACGGTTTCCAGGTGCGTGCCCTTGCCCTCGTTGAAGCTCTGCAGGTACGGCAGGGTCTGGAAGTAGTTGGCGTCCAGACGCTTCTGGTCCACCTGCACGTTAGGCTGCACGTAGTCGGTGAAGACCTTGATCTGCAGGTCCACCCCTTCCTTGGCCAAGGTCGGCTTGATCAGCTCCAGGATCTCGGCATGGGGTACGGGGGTTGCAGCAACCACCAGTTTTTCGGCGGCAGCGGCCAGGCCGGCGAACGACAGGGCGGCAGCCAGGGCGGTGGTCAGCAGGGTCTTCTTCATGGTGATCCTTGTTCTGAATGCGGGCCATCGGCGATGGCTGATATGTGTGCCTACCGACGATTCAGCGGGCGTGAGGCGGACAATACCTAGATTTTTTATGCCGGAACAATATCTTTTAATTAGCTGCTTATTCCAAAATCAAAATGCCACCTACCCATTTGCTTATTAGCGCCTGCTACCGCGCAGCGCTGGGCAAATCGAGGTCTTGAGGCAGGATCTCTTCCCCGTCGTTGACCAGCAAGGCGAAGTGGATGACGTTCTCCAGTTCACGGGTATTGCCCGTCCAGGGGTGGGCCTCGAGTAACTGCTGCGCCGCCTCGCTCACCAGCGGTACCGGCCGCTGCAGGCGAACGCTGTAGATCCCCACGAAATACTCGGCCAACGCCAGGATATCGCCGGGCCGCTCGCGCAAGGGTGGCAACTCCAGCGCACCTTCGCGCAAGTATTGATACAGGCGCTCATTGAACCGCCCGGCCTTGACCACCCGGGCCAGGTCGATGCTGGTAGCAGCCACCAGGCGGACATCCACCGGCTGCGGCTTCTGCGCGCCTACCCGCGTCACTTCACGGTTCTCCAAGGCTGCCAGCAGCTTGCCCTGTATGGTCAACGGCAGGTCAGCAATTTCGTCCAGGTACAGCGTGCCGCCGTTGGCCGAACCGAACCAACCGGCGCGGCTACTGGCCGTGCCCCCCTGGCTGCCGGCGCTGTAGCCGAACAGCTCGGCATCGGCGTAGGTCGCACTGATGGCGGCGCAGTTGACCGAGACGAACAGGCCGCTGCGGTCACTGGCGCGGTGGATCTGGCGGGCCAGCAGTTCCTTGCCCGAGCCTGTTTCACCCCGAATGAGCACCGGCAAAGGCAGTGGTGCCAGGCGTTCCAGGTCCTCACGCAGTTGCTGCGAGCGGGGGTCGATGAACACCAGGGCCTTGGCACGAATGCTCAGTGGGCTCTTGTCCAGTTCGGGAAAGGTCAGCAGCGGCTGGCCAAACGGGTTTTGAAACGTCATGACAAACTCCCACACCGGCCCTGCTGGGCCCGGCTTCACGCCGACAATAAACAAAAAGGCTGTCAGGCACGGCGCAGTGCGCGCTGCTCCACCCGGCTTTGCAGGCGGTACAGGTAAGCGAAACCGCCCTCCCAGCGCTCATGGCCTGACTTCACGTTGATGTGCCCGGCATTGCTCAGCAACCCCGCTTCGGCACCCCAGGCCTGAGCCAGCGACAGCGCCCGCGGTACGCTCACCGCCGGGTCGTTGTCGGAGCTGACGACCTGGCTTGGAAACGGCAGTGGCGCGCTTGGGATGGGCGCGAAGTTGCGCAGCGCCGCCGCGCAGGTTGGCCGCTCCACATCGGCCGGCGCCACCAGCAATGCCCCCCGTACCCGCCGTAGCAGGCCGGGGGTGGCTTGCGCGGCCCAGTGGGCAACCGTGATGCAGCCAAGGCTGTGGGCAATCAGGATAACGGGCGAGCGCTCGGCGGCAATCGCCTGCTCCAGCGCCTGCACCCAGTCCTGGCGCTGCGGGGTGAGCCAGTCGTGCTGCTCCACCCGCGCGCTGTTGGGCAGGGTGCGCTGCCAGTGACTCTGCCAATGGTTGTCTGGCGATCCTTGCCAGCCCGGCACAATCAGGTAACGAATTGACTCATTGCGCATGGGACGCCTCCGGGGGTGTTTGCGTGCTTGGAGACCAGTATAAGGTGGGGGTTATATTCGTAAAGGAATAAGAAGCTATTTGTTAATAACAAAACTGTAAACTGTGGGAGCGGGTTTGCCCGCGAAGCCTTTTATCCACAGCGGCGCAAAAAAAAGGGCCATCCCCTGCCAAGAGATATGGCCCATAAGCATTGCCTGAAGAGGTTGATGGCATCAGCGCGCAGTAATGACCGCCAATTTGCTGATGCCGGCACGTTCGATGGCGGCCATGGCGCGCGCCACCTCACCGTAGTTCACGCCGTCGTCGGCCTGCAGTTGCACACGCAGGTCAGCGTCCTTGGCCTTGGCGGCCTTGAGGCTGCCTTCCAGCGCGTCAGGCTGGATCTCGTCCTTGTTGATGAACAGCTTGCCGCTGCCATCGATGCTGACCACCAGCGGGTCCTTCTGCTCCACCGGGGCCACGGCCTCGGTCTTGGGCAGGTTGATGGGGATGGCATTGGTGAGCAGCGGTGCAGTGACGATGAACACCACCAGCAGCACCAGCATTACATCCACCAACGGCGTCACGTTGATTTCGCTGAGGACTTCGTCGCTGTCCTGGGTCGAGAACGCCATGTCAGGAGGCCTCCTTCACGGGCTGGGTAAAACCACCCTGAGGCTTGTGTACAGCAGGGTGTACCAATACGCGGAAGGCACTCTTCTGCGCCAGGCTGTAGAAATCGTGGGCGAAATCGTCCAGGTCAGCGGCTGTCAGCTTCAGGCGGCGCAGGAAATAGTTGTACACAAGCACCGCCGGAACGGCCACGGCGATGCCCACGCCGGTAGCGACCAGTGCAGCGCCTATGGGCCCGGCTACGGTTTCCAGGCTCGCAGAGCCCGCCGCACTGATGCCCTTGAGCGCCTCCATGATGCCCCACACGGTGCCAAACAGCCCGATGAAGGGCGAGGTACTGCCGATGCTCGCCACCACCGCCAGGCCGGTTTCCAGCGAGCGCCGCTCACGCACGATCTGCTGGCGCAGGGCCCGCTCCAGGCGGTCCTGGTGATTGATGGCGTGGCTCAGGTCACTGGCCTGGGCATCGCCCACCGCGATGGCAGCGTAGCCGGACTGCGCCACCCGTGCCGCAGGGCCTGGCAGCTCGTGGCTGAGTTCGGCAGCCGAGTCCAGGCTGGACGCCGCCCAGAATTGTTGATGGAAGCGTTTGTCCTGATTTTTCAGGCGCACGAACTGCAAGGTTTTCACCAGGGCCAGGCCCCAGGTAACGACGGAAAAGCCGACCAGCAGCCAGATGACGGCGCTTTCTACGGACTCGAGAGGGGATGCCAGCACGCTCATGGGATGTCTTCCTGTGTTCTGCAAAAGGGGGAGTTAGCGAAGCTTGAAGTCGATGGGCACACTGACCCAGCCGGTCTGGGCAACGTCACCCTGCTTGGCGGGAACGAAGCTCCAGCGCTTGACTGCAGCCAGGGCTGCGGCGTCCAGCGCATCACGGCCACTGCTTTTCTGGACCTGGATCTGCCCGGGCTTGCCGCTGGGCAGCACCTCTACACGCAACAGCACCGTGCCTTCCCAGCCACGCCGCTGGGCCATCTGCGGGTAGTCCGGTGCCGGGTTCTTCAGGTAAGCGGCGTTGGCCGAGGCCGGTGTAACCGGCGCGGGCGCAGGTGGCGCTGGTGTGGCCGGGGCCGGGGCCGCGACCGGAGCTGGTGGTGGAGCCTCCACCGGCTTGGGCTTGGGTGGCGGCTTGGGCGCCTGCTTGACCACGGGTTTGGGCACGGGCTTGGGTTTTGGCTTGGGCTTGGCAGCCAGCTCGTCAACCACCGGCGGCGGAGGTGGCGGCTCTACCACCGGCGGTGCAGGTGCAGGCGGCGGGGGCTCGACCACAGGCGGTGCGGGTGCCGCGAACTCGATGGTCATGGGCGGCACCTGTGGCGGCACCACAGGCAGCTCGGGTGTGGGTGCTTGGCTGATCCAGTAAGCAGCAGCGCCGTGCAAGGCCAGCACCAGCAGCCCCAAGGCCAGTTTGTCCCGCCGTTTGAGGCCGCTGACGGGTGAGCGTTGCAGGCGCAGTTGGCCAAGGGGAAGGCGCGCAGTGCGTCCAAGCTCGACCAGTTCGCCCGGTGCTGGACGCCATGGCAGGTCGTAGGCCCTGACGGCCGAGTGGGCATTACCCATTGATGAAACTCCTGGGGCTGGATTCAGGTGAGTGGCTGAATCATCGGGCCAGAGGTATATCTCTGAAAGTAATGTTTAAATTTATTGTTATAACTTTATTGAATATTTATTTGGTAGGGTTGCGCGGAGGGCCCGGTTTTACGGGGCTTTGCAGGCGGGGGTTGGAAATGATGCAGCGCAGGCATTAAAACTATTCGTCAACGGCATGGAAGATACCACTGTAGGAGCGACCGCCAGGTCGCGATGGGCTGCCGTAGGAGCGACCGCTAGGTCGCGATGGGCTGCATAGCAGCCCTAAGGGCATAACCCGTACGGGGCTGCTGCGCAGCCCATCGCGACCTGGCGGTCGCTCCTACAACACCCCATCGCGACCTGGCGGTCGCTCCTACGCGCTCCTACGCGTCTCTACAACGGCAGCTTCGGCCGGAAGAAAAGGGTTTCGCCACGGGCAAGATCGGTCAGGCTGTCGTGGTCCTTGACCACTTCGGCCTCAATCAGGTCGCTCTGCCCTTCCACCTTCAGGGTGACCCGCGTGGTAGCACCCAAGGGCCGGATGTCACGCACCTCGGCGGCCTGATGCCCTTCGGTTTCGTGCCGCGACAACGATACTTCGTGCGGGCGGAACAGCACATGGTGGCCCTCGCTCAATGCCAGGCGGTTCGAATCCCCGAGGAAGTGGTAGACGAAGTCGTTGGCCGGTTGCTCGTACACCTCACCTGGCGAGCCGATCTGCTCGATCACGCCCTTGTTCATCACCACAATGCGGTCAGCCACCTCCATGGCCTCCTCCTGGTCATGGGTGACAAACACCGACGTCAGGTTGATGTCCTCGTGCAGCCGTGCCAGCCAGCGGCGCAGCTCCTTGCGCACCTTGGCGTCCAACGCCCCGAACGGCTCATCCAGCAACAGTACCTTCGGCTCCACCGCCAATGCCCGCGCCAGAGCGATACGCTGGCGCTGGCCACCGGACAGCTGTTCCGGGTAGCGGTCGGCCAGCCAGTCCAACTGCACCATGTTCAGCAGTTCATGCACCTTCTCGGCGATGCGGCTTTCACTCGGGCGCTCGCCCTTGGGCTTCATGCGCAGCCCAAAGGCGACGTTGTCGAACACGCTCATGTGGCGGAACAGCGCGTAATGCTGGAAGACGAACCCCACGTTGCGGTCACGCACGTCGTGGCCGGACACATCCTCGCCATGGAACACGATGCTGCCCTGGTCCGGGGTTTCCAGGCCGGCGATGATGCGCAGCAAGGTGGTCTTGCCGCAGCCCGACGGGCCAAGCAGCGCGACCAGCTCGCCACTGTTGATATCCAGGTTGATGTTGTCCAGGGCCTGGAAGCTGTTGAAGCGCTTGCTGACGTTACGAACTTCGATCGACATGAATCATTCCTCCGCGGCGCTGTGGCGCAGGCGGTTAATACGGTTCTCGCTCCACTGCTTGAGCAGCAGGATGAAGAGCGCCAGGATCAGCAACAGGCTGGCCACGCTGAAGGCCGCCACGTGGTTGTATTCGTTGTAGAGGATCTCCACATGCAGCGGCAAGGTGTTGGTCACACCGCGGATATGGCCGGATACCACCGACACCGCGCCGAACTCGCCCATTGCCCGCGCGGTACACAGCACCACGCCGTAGATCAGGCCCCATTTGATGTTGGGCAGGGTCACGTGCCAGAACATCTGCCAGCCATTGGCCCCCAGCAAACGTGCGGCTTCCTCTTCCTGCGTGCCCTGTTCCTGCATCAGCGGGATCAGCTCACGGGCCACGAACGGCACGGTGACGAAGATGGTGGCCAGCACGATCCCCGGCAAGGCGAAGACGATCTGGATGTCGTGGTCCTGCAGCCACGGGCCGAGCAGGCCCTGGGCGCCGAACATCAGCACGTAGACCAGGCCGGCGATTACCGGCGATACCGAGAACGGCAGATCGATCAGGGTGACCAGGATGCTTTTGCCACGGAAGCTGTACTTGCTGACGCACCATGCCGCGCTGACGCCGAACACCAGGTTGAGCGGCACCGAGATCGCCACTGCAAGCAGGGTGAGCCGCAAGGCCGCCAGTGCGTCGGGTTCGAAGATGGCTTCGAAGAAGGTGCCGAAACCGTTCTTCAGCGCCTGCGATACCACAATCACCAGCGGCAGCAGCAGGAACAGCGCGAACACCAGCCAGCCGAGGCCGATGAGCACCCGGCGCGAGGTGGCGCTGCCGCGGCGGGCGGCATTGGCAGCGGCGGTTGCATTCAGGGATGAACTGGACATGCCGGCCTCCTTCAAGGGGTTTCGATGCGGCGCTGCAGCAGGTTGATCAGCAGCAGCAGGATGAAGGAAACCACCAGCATCAGCACGCCGATGGCAGTCGCGCCGGTGTAGTCGTACTGGTCGAGCTTGACCATGATCAGCAGTGGCAGAATCTCGGTTTTCATCGGCATGTTGCCGGCAATGAAGATGACCGAACCGTACTCACCCACACCACGGGCAAACGCCAGGGCAAAACCGGTGAGCCAGGCTGGCAGCAGTGCCGGCGCCAGCACATGGCGGAACACTTGCAGCGGCTTGGCACCCAGGCACGCAGCGGCTTCCTCCACCTCGCGCGGAATGTCGGCCAGCACCGGCTGCACCGTGCGCACCACAAACGGCAGGGTGACGAAGGTCAGCGCCAGAGTGATGCCCAGTGGGGTGTAGGCGATCTTGAAACCAAGGTCGGTGGCGAACTGGCCGACCCAACCGGCCGGCGCGTACAGGGCGGTCAGGGCGATACCGGCAACCGCGGTGGGCAGGGCGAACGGCAGGTCGATCATGGCGTCGATGATCTTGCGGCCGGGGAAGGTGTAGCGCACCAGAACCCAGGCCAGCAGGGTGCCGATCACGCCGTTGATGATGGCCGCGAACAGGGCAGTGCCGAAGCTCAGCTTCAACGCGGCGATCACTCGCGGCGCGCTGATGATGGTCCAGAACTGCTCCCAGGTGAGCTGGGCGGCATGCACGAACATGGCGGCCAGCGGTATCAGCACGATCAGGCTGAGGTACACCAAGGTGTACCCCAGCGTCAGCCCGAAGCCGGGTATGACGGGGGAAATGCGACGTGACATAAATATCCCTGGTTGAACGCACGAGGCCCGGCAGTCATGCCGGGCCGGTGCTGGCTTTCGATTCTGGGGCTGTCACACAGCCCCGCATCATCCTGGCCGCTTACTGTGCCTGATAGATCTGGTCGAACACACCGCCATCATTGAAGAACTTGGGTTGCGCAGTCTTCCAGCCACCGAAGTCCTTGTCGATCGTCACCAGGTCCAGTTTCGGGAACTGCTTGCCGAACTCGGCCGCGACTTTCTCATCACGCGGGCGGTAGAAGTTCTCGGCGGCGATCTTCTGCCCAGCCGGGCTGTACAGGTGTTTCAGGTACTCGGTGGCAATTTCCGTATTACCCTTTTTCTCGGCGTTCTTGTCCACCACCGCAACCGGTGGTTCAGCCAGGATCGACAGCGACGGCACCACGATGTCGAACTTGTCGGCGCCGCCGTCTTCCTTCAACGCCAGAAACGCTTCGTTTTCCCAGGCCAGCAGCACATCGCCCTGACCATTGTTGACGAAGGTGATGGTGGAGCCACGCGCCCCGGTATCCAGCACCGGCACGTGCTTGAACAGTTCCTGCACGTAGGCTTTGGCTTTCTCTTCGCTGCCACCGGTTTTCAGGCCATAGGCCCAGGCCGCCAGGAAGTTCCAGCGTGCGCCGCCGGAGGTCTTCGGGTTGGGCGTGATCACCGAGACGTCTTTCTTGATCAGGTCGCCCCAGTCCTTGATGCCCTTGGGGTTGCCCTTGCGCACCAGGAACACGATGGTGGACGTATAGGGGGTGCTGGCATCGGGCAAGCGCTTCTGCCAGTCCTCGGGCAGGGTCTTGCCCAGTTTCGCGATTTCGTCGATATCACCGGCCAGGGCCAGGGTTACCACGTCGGCACGCAACCCGTCGATCACCGCACGGCCCTGCTTGCCCGAGCCACCGTGGGACTGCTGGATTTTCACCTTGTCGTCCGGGTGGGACTGCTGCCAGTGCTTGATGAATTCGGCGTTGTACTGCTGGTACAGCTCACGGGTGGGGTCGTAGGACACGTTCAGCAGTTCGTAGTCCTTGGCGACGGCGGAACCGGCAAAAACAGCGCTGGCCAGGGCGGCGAGTGCATAGCGGCGGATGGACATGGTGAAGCTCCCGATTGGCATTTTTCTAGTTCTGAAGGGTAAGGCGGGTTCAGCTGGGCTTGTTGCCAGGCTGTTGCAGGCGGAATTTTTCCTTGCGTTCGATCTGCACCACCTGGGCGTTGTGCACGGTGATCTCCACCGCACCGAAACGCAGGTCGCGCAGGGCGCTCTGGATTTCCCGCAGGATGGTGGCTTCGTCCTGACCGTCGATACTGCGCAGCGATGCACTCATGCTCGTTCTCCTTGGAGTGAGGTGCCGGGCTGGGAGATGGGAAGGGGAATGCGCCTGGCTTGAGGGCAATAGTAGTGAGGCGGGGATATTCTTAAAAATACTGTTTAAGAATGTTTATATAACCAAAAATCTTAGGCCGCTTTTCAGGTGAGAAACCTGATCCCTGTGGGAACGGGCTGGCCCGCTCCCACAGGTTTTCATGTCAGGTTGGGCGCTGTGCTTGCGTAGTATTTTCAGGCTCGCGGATCTTGTACCACGCCACATACAGCGCCGGCAGGAACAACAGCGTCAGCAAGGTGGCGACGATGATGCCACCTATCATGGCGTAGGCCATCGGCCCCCAGAACACTTCCCGGGCAATCGGGATCATGCCCAGGCTCGCGGCGGCTGCCGTCAGCAGGATCGGCCTGCGACGGTGGTTGGTAGCCTCCACCACGGCGTCCCACGGCGAGAAGCCCTGCGCTTCGAACTCGTCGATCTGCGTCACCAGAATCACCGAGTTACGAATGATGATGCCTGCCAGCGCCAGGATGCCGAGAATCGCCACGAAGCCCATTGGCGTACCCGTGGGGACCAGCGCCAGCACCACGCCAATCAGCCCCAACGGTGCCACGCTGACCACCAGGAACAGCTTCTGCACGCTGTGCAGCTGAATCATCAGGAAGGTCGCCATCAGGAACAGCATCAGCGGAAGCACCTTGGCGATCGGGCCTTGCGCCTTGCCGCTCTCCTCTACCGTGCCGCCGGTGGCTACCTCGTAACCGGTCGGCAACTCGCTGGCGAATTTCTCGATATCGGGTTTCAGTTGCGCCACCAGGTCGGTCGGCTGGATATCGCCATTGACCGACGCCTTGAGGGTGATGGTGGGCTTGCGGTCACGGCGCCACACCAGCGGCTGCTCCAGCTCGTAGCGTACCGTGGCGAACGCCAGCAGCGGGATGGAGGTGCCGCTGGGGGTGAGGATCTGCAGGTTCTGCAAGGTGTCCGGCGAGCCACGCTCGCTGTCCACGGCACGGGCGACCACGTCGATCAGGTAGATATCGTCGTTGACCTGGGTGACCGGCACACCGGTGACGATGCTGTTCATCACGTTGGCCACGTCTTCCGAAGACAGCCCCAGCTGACGTGCCTTGTCCTGGGCGATCTCGATGCGCAGCACCTTACCAGGCTCGTTCCAGTCGTAGATCATCTCGCCAACATTGGGGTTCTTGTCCAGCAAGGTAGCCAGCTCGATGGCGTGCTTGCGCACCTGGTCGATGTCCTTGCCACTGACCCGGTACTGGATGGGGCGGCCAACAGGCGGGCCCATCTCCAGTGACTGCACGTTGGAACCAATGCCCACGAAGTCTTCACGCAGGCGCTTCTGCAAGCGGGCGATCAGCTCGCCGCGCTGCTCCAGGCCTTTGCTGACGATGACCAACTGGGCGTAGTACGGGTTCTGCAACTGTTGGTCCAGCGGCAGGTAGAAGCGCACCGCGCCCTCGCCGATATAGGTGCTCCAGTGGTCGATGTCTTCATCGTCCTTGAGCGTCGCTTCCAGGCGGTCGACCACCTTGCGCGTCTCTTCGATAGAGGCGTTCTGCGGCAGGTTGAGGTCGACCAGGATCTCCGGGCGGTCCGAGGCCGGGAAAAACTGGTTCTGCACATAACGCATGCAGAACACCGACAGCGCGAACAGCACCACCGTGCCGATGATGGTCAGCCAGCGGTGGCGCATGCTCCACAACAGGCCATGTTCGAAGGCGCGGCCCACCCTGCCCGGCTGGTTGTCGTGGGCCTTCATTTTCTTGGCATTGAGAATATGCACGCCGAGCACCGGTGCGAAGAACACGGCGACCACCCAGGACACTAGCAACGCCACGGCAATCACCGCAAACAGGGTGAAGGTGTATTCCCCTGCCGAACTGGCATTGAGGCCAATGGGCACGAAGCCTGCCACGGTCACCAAGGTGCCGGTGAGCATGGGGAATGCAGTGGAGGTGTAGGCGAACGTGGCCGCCTGCTCCTTGGTCTCGCCCATTTCCAGGCGCGTAACCATGACCTCCACGGTGATCATGGCATCGTCCACCAGCAACCCCAGCGCGATAATCAGCGCCCCCAGCGAGATGCGCTGCATGGTGATGCCGCTGTACTCCATGAACACGAACACCATGGCCAGCACCAGCGGTATCGAACACGCCACCACCAAACCGGCGCGCACGCCCAGGCTGACGAAGCTCACCGCCAGCACGATGATCACCGCCTCGAACAGCGCACTGGTAAAGCCGCCGACCGCCTTCTCGACCACCACCGCCTGGTTGGACACCGTGTGCACGTCAACGCCTACGGGCAGCTCATGGGTGATGCGCTGCATGGTCTCGTTGAGCGCTGTACCGAACACCTGGATGTTGCCGCCTGCCTTCATGCCGATGGCCAGGCCCAGTGCCGTTTGCCCGTTGTAGCGGAACATCGGTGACGGCGGGTTGCTGTAGCCGCGCTCCACATCGGCGATATCCGCCAGCCGGAAGAAGCGGTCGTTGATGCGCAGGTTGACGTTCTGCAGGTCTTTCTCAGAGGCAAACTGCCCGGTGGTGCGCACCGATATGCGCTCTGGCCCGGCCTCGATCACCCCAGCCGGCGTTACCGTATTCTGCGCCTGTAACGCCTGCATCACCTGGCGCTGATCGATACCCAGCGCGGCCAGCTTGCGCGTGGAGAAATTCAGGTACAGCACCTCGTCCTGAATGCCGACCATCTCGATCTTGCCGATGTTGGGCACTTCCCGCACTTCGGCCCGCGCCCGCTCCACGTAGTCGCGAAGCTGGCGCAAGCTGAGCCCGTCGGCGGTAAAGGCGTAGATCGAGCCGAACACGTCGCCGAACTCGTCGTTGAAGCCAGGCCCCTGGATGCCGTCGGGGAAGTCACCGCGGATGTCCTGGATCTTCTTGCGCACCTGGTACCAGATCTGCGGAATGTCGCCGGCCTTGGTGGTGTCGCGCAGGTAGACGAATACCGTCGACTCCCCGGGGCGCGTGTAGCTTTTGGTGTAGTCGAGCGAGTCCAGTTCCTCGAGCTTTTTCTCGATGCGGTCGGTGACCTGCAACAGGGTCTCGTCCTGGGTAGCGCCTGGCCAGCGGGTCTGGATGACCATGGTCTTGATGGTGAAGGACGGGTCCTCCTCACGGCCCAGGTTGAAGTACGAGAAGATGCCCATCAGCAGGCCAACGAACATCAGGTACCAGACGAACGACTGATGCTTGAGCGCCCACTCGGACAGGTTGAAGCTTCCTTTCATTGCGCGTCCTCGTCGAAGGCGACTTTCTGGCCAGGCTTGAGGCTGTTGACGCCGGCGATCACCACTCGCTCGGCAGGCTGCACGCCGGCGGACACGACAATGCTGTCGCGGGTGCGTTCGATCAGGGTCACATCGCGCAGGGCAACGGTTTTTTGCTGCGGGTCGATGACCCACACCTGGGTTTTGCCCTCGCGCTCCAGCAATGCGGTGGCGGGCAGTTCGCTGCGGGGGGTGACCTGCGAGCTCAGGGTGACGCTGATGGCCGTGCCCAGGTGAAACGCCGCAGGGGTACTGGCCAGGGTCAGCCGCGCACGGCGGGTACGGGTGGTGGCATCGGCCCTGGGTTCCAGCTCGCGCAAGGTGGCTGTGGTACTGAGCGCAGGGTCAAGCTGCGAGGCGACGATGAAGGTCAAGTCGGGGGTCAACTGCTCGGCAACGCCGATTGGCAAATCGATCACGGCTTCCTTCACATCGGGCCGGGCCAATGTGACCACGGCCTGGCCGGCAGTAACGGTTTGCCCCGCTTCGGCCTGCCAACCGGTGATAACGGCGCCGTGATCACTGCGCAGGGTACTGTAGCCCAGCTGGTCACGGGCCTGGTTGACCGAGGAACGGGCCTGTTCCAGCGACGCACCGGCGGTTTTCAGGTTGGTCTGCGCAATGTCCAGCTGCGCCTGGGCCCCTACGCCCCGGTCGTACAGCTGCTGCTGACGGCGGGCATCGGCCTGGGCGTTTATCCACTGCGCCTGAACGCGGGCCAGGTCACCCTCGGCTGCGCGCAGTTGGTTCTGCTGGTCGGTCGGGTCCAGGGTGGCCAGGGTGTCGCCAGGCCTGACCTGTGCGCCTACATCCAGCCACCTGCGGGCGATACGGCCGCCGACACGAAAGCCCAGGGTGCTCTCATAACGCGCCTCGATCACCCCGGCGAACCGGCCCAGCAAGGCTTCCACCTGGGGCTGCACCACCACGGACAGTACCGGGCGGACCGGGTCGGCGGGCGGCTCATCTTCACTGCAACCGGCCAGCAGCAGGCCTGTACACATCACCCACAGCAGCGGTTTCATAGCGGGCTCTCCGCAGCATCGGCTGCCACCTTTTCCACCTGCATCCCAGGGTGCAGCAACTGCCCACCGGTAACCACCACGGTTTCGCCGCTTTCAAGGCCCTTGCCGATCACCACCTTGCCGGTGAGATAGCGGCTGACTTCCACTTCACGCAACTGCACCTTGTCGCCCTCGCCTACCACCCATACCGCTGGCTGCTTGATGCCTTTGGTCAAGGCCGACCAAGGCAACTCCACGCTGGACGTGCCCCGGCCCTGGGTGCTGACCGTCACCGGTGCCCCCAACTGCATGGCCGCCGGCACATCCTTCAGCCCGACCTTCACCTGCACTGTGCCGCTCTGTGCAGAAACGGTCGGCGTGATCTCACGCACGGCGCCCCGGGCCTGCACCTTGGGGTCGTCCAGCAGGCTTACCACCACGCTGGCATCGCTCGGCTGGGCTGCCAGCAGGGATTCGTAGACGTTGAACACGGCATCGCGGTCGCCGTCACGGGCCAGGCCGAAAATCGGCATGGTCGCCTGCACCACCTGCCCGACTTCAGCCTGGCGCTCGGTGATTACACCGTCCGCTTCAGACACCAGCGCGGTGTAGCTCAACTGCTCGTTGGCATTGGCCAGCTGTGCCTGGGCGGCCTTGAGGGCGCTCTGGTTGCTGCGCAGCGCGGCCTCTGCGGCGTCGTATTCGCTCTGGCTGGTATAGCCCTTGGGCAGGAGTTTCTGTTGGCGCACAAAAGCCGCCTGCGTCTGGGTGACCCGCGCCTGGGCAGCAAACACCTCGGCCTTGGCAGAGGTGACGTTGTTCTGCAGGTCTTTAGGGTCCAACCGCGCCAATACCTGGTTGGCTTTGACATGGTCCCCCACATCCACGCTGCGCGAAATGATCTTGCCACCCACGCGGAACGACAGGTCCGTCTGCACGCGCGCCTGTACATCGCCGGTCAGGGTGACCCGAGCAGCGAAGTCGGCAGGCTGCACCTGCTGCACGCCTACCAGGGGCAGCGTTGGCGGCAGTTCTTCCTGGCTACAGCCGGCAACCGCACACAGCAGCCCCAGGCCCACAACCGATAGCGCACGCGTCAACGTCATGCAGGCTCCTTTCTTGCGCGCAAAAGATTCTTGGCATGCGACTGTTAGCGTAGGTCAGGGTTCGATAAAGATCATCGACATGTGGCTTGCCCCGTGTCTGGCCATATTCAGAAACCCTCTCCTTCGCGGCGGCTCCTGGCCTGCACTAACTTGAACAGTGAACCACCCTGCAAGGAGGGAAAGATTGCCCAGGGCCAACTCCCAGCTGCTTCGTCGTGGCCGTTTCTCAGAACCTGGCAGGCTGTATCTGCTGACCACGGTCACCCACGGGCGTGAGCCCCTCTTTCACAATTTCGCTCATGCGAGGCTGGTCATCCAACATATGTACCAGTCGGACAAGGAGCAAAGCTGTCGTTCCCTCGCCTGGGTGTTGATGCCAGACCACTTGCATTGGCTCATACAATTGGAGAACGCAACGCTAGGTACATTGATGCGCAGGTTCAAATCCAGGTCCAGTCGCGCATTACACCAGGCAGGGCTTGAGCATGATCCAGTGTGGCAACCTGGGTATCAGGATCGAGCTCTGCGACGGGAGGAAAGCATCGTGCATGTGGCCCGGTACATCGTCGCCAACCCCTTGCGGGCTGGCTTGGTAAGGCGTGTCGGGGACTATCCACACTGGGATGCGGTATGGCTCTGAGTCATGACTTCAGGCATTCGAGGGTAAGCCCGCTCCCACAGAGGCACCCACACTGCTAGTCAGAAAAAATGCGTAATCCTTGTGGGTGAAACTCTCTTCCACAAGATCTCAAAACTGGCGCAATCACTGTGGGAGCGGGTTTACCCGCGAACACCGGCGAAGCCG
>NZ_JACVVG010000006.1:0-175626 GCF_016647875.1 Pseudomonas sp. S36
CCCCAAACCCGACCCCCTGCCCTACCTCACCGGCTTGCAGCACCTGAACGCCGAAGCGGGTCAGGCCCTGGCCTTCGAAGACTCCCTGCCCGGGGTCGCGGCGGCGCATGCAGCAGGCATTTTCACGGTGGGGGTTGCGACCACGCAGACGCCGGAACGGTTGATGGCTGCGGGTGCGGGGTTGGTGATTGACGATTTTGAAGCGCCAGCTTTGTGGGCGTTGTTGGCCAAACGCGGTGAGGCGGGCTGACGGATGCGCCGTCTGCCACGCCACAGGCCCTGGCCAAGTTGCCGAACCAGCTGATCGACATCAAGAGCGAGCATGCCAGCGAGCGTATTCTGGCGTTGACTGGCGGCAGTGCTGAAGACGTTGCCATTGAAGCAGTGCGTCACTGGGGCGCGGCCTACCGTCAGTGAGTGCGAGCTGCGCAGCCACGCGCGCTCGAATCTCTTAACTGTACTGCGAGAATCCCATGAGTGAACGTGCCTCACCCACCACCGCGCCACAGCCGCTACGTTTTCCGCCTGGACTGATCGTCGCGGTGCTGGCCATGGTGATCGTGCTGTTCTTGCCACTGCCCGAAGCGTTACCGGTCGCCGGGCAGCGGATGCTGGCAATACTGGCATTCGCAGTGACGGTGTGGGTGACCGAGGCTGTTTCCTACGAAGCCAGTGCCATCATGATCACCTCACTGATGGCGGTCTTGATTGGCATGGCGCCGACGCTGCAGGACCCCACCGTCATCTATGGTTCATCGGCCGGCGTGTCGATGGCCTTGAGCGGCTTTTCCAACCCGGCCCTGGCGCTGGTGGTCGGCGCGCTGTTCATCGCGGCGGCCATGACCCACACAGGCCTGGACAAACGCATCGCCCTGGTCACCCTGACCAAGGTCGGCGCCAGCACCCGGCGCATTCTGTTCGGCGCCATGCTGGTGATCGTGCTGTTGAGCCTGGTGGTGCCCAGCGCAACAGCCCGCAGCGCCTGCGTAGTGCCCATCATGATGGGCGTCATCGCTGCCTTTGGCGTAGCCAAACGCTCGCACATCGCCGCCGGCCTGATGATCATCGTTGCCCAGGGCACCAGCATCTGGAACGTCGGCATTCAGACCGCCGCGGCGCAGAACCTGCTGACCGTAGGCTTCATGGACAAGATGCTCGGCCAGCGCGTGTCGTGGATAGACTGGCTGGTTGCCGGCGCACCCTGGGCAGTGATCATGTCGGTGGTGCTGATCGTGGTGGTGCTGAAACTGCTGCCGCCCGAGAGCGACAGCGTGCCAGGCGGCCTGGACGCCGTGAAACAGAGCCTGGCCGAACTCGGCCCCATGACCGCCGCGCAGAAGCGCCTGGGCATGGTTTCGCTGCTGCTGTTGCTGGCCTGGGCCACTGAAGGCAGGTTGCATGCGTTGGACACCACGACCACCACCTATGCCGGGCTGGTTATCCTGCTGTTGCCCCGTTTCGGCGTGATGACCTGGAAAGACGTGCAGTCGCGCATCCCGTGGGGCACGGTCATCGTGTTCGGTGTGGGTATCAGCCTGGGCACCGCACTGCTGACCACGCAGGCCGGCCAGTGGCTCGGCGCACAAGTGGTCAGCCACACCGGGCTCGACAGCATTTCACCACTGGGCGTGTTCGCGATACTCAGCGCCTTCCTGATCGTCATTCACCTGGGCTTTGCCAGCGCCACCGCACTCACCTCGGCGCTGCTGCCGATCCTCATGGCCGTGCTGCTTACACTACCCAGCGAATTCAGCCGGGTCGGCATGACCATGCTGCTCGGCTTTGCCGTCAGCTTTGGTTTCATCCTGCCGATCAACGCCCCGCAGAACATGGTCTGCCTGGGCACCGACACCTTTAACCCCAAGCAATTCGCCCGTGTCGGTATACTCGTCACCCTGGTTGGCTATGTGCTGTTGCTGGTGTTTGCCAGCACGTACTGGAGCTGGCTGGGTTGGATCTGAAATTCAACGATCCCCTAACGGGTCACATTTCACACCTGGAGCCTTGTCATGAATTCGCTCAAACGCATCTTCGTCACCGTGGGCCTGTGCCTTCTGGCCGGATGCGCAACACCTTCCTCGATGATCCTCAAAGACGGTCGCGAGCTGCAAACACTGGATACGCCGAAGTACGACAAGCAGAGCGGCTTCTTTGAGTTCAAATTGCTGGACGGTAAACCCCAGAAGATCAACCGGGATTCGGTGCTGACGATTCGCAACCTGAAGTAACCCCTGCATGCTTTGACAACGGCGCCCGCGAAGCCCCTCGCCTTCGCGGGCGTTGTCGTATGCATCAACACCCACGAAGGCGAGGGGCTGGGTACGCGCTTAATCTGCGCAGGGTGGATGCTGTACTCCATCGACTTTACTGGTAACGTAAATTCACCTTACCGCCAAAGACTGCCCCGATGACACCACGCCCCCTCCCCCCTAGCGGTTTCATCCAGGTCCGCGGCGCCCGCGAGCACAACCTCAAGAACATTGATGTAGACATCCCACGTGACGCATTGGTGGTGTTCACTGGCGTTTCCGGCTCGGGCAAGTCGTCGCTGGCATTTTCCACGTTGTACGCCGAAGCCCAGCGCCGTTATTTCGAGTCCGTGGCGCCCTACGCCCGCCGCCTGATCGACCAGGTGGGTGTGCCGGACGTGGATGCCATCGACGGCCTGCCGCCAGCAGTTGCCCTGCAACAGCAGCGCGGCACGCCCAGCGCACGGTCTTCGGTCGGCAGCGTGACCACGCTGTCCAGTTCCATCCGCATGCTCTATTCGCGGGCCGGGCAGTACCCAGCGGGGCAGCCCATGCTGTATGCCGAGGATTTTTCTGCCAACACACCCCAGGGCGCCTGCCCTGAATGCCACGGCCTCGGGCGGGTGTACGAGGTCAACGAAGCCACCCTGGTGCCGGACCCGTCGCTGACCATCCGCGAACGCGCCGTGGCCGCCTGGCCCATGGCGTGGCAAGGGCAGAACCTGCGCGACATCCTGGTGACCCTGGGTTATGACGTGGATGTGCCCTGGCGCGACCTGCCACAGGCGCAACGGGACTGGATACTGTTCACCGAAGAAACGCCCACCGCGCCGGTGTATGCCGGCCTGACACCTGCACAGACCCGCGCGGCACTGGAACGCAAGCAGGAACCGAGCTACCAAGGCACGTTCATGGGCGCCAGGCGCTATGTGCTGCATACATTCATGCATTCCCAGAGCGCGCAGATGCGTAAACGCGTCGCCCGGTTCATGCGTCCAAGCCCCTGCCCTGCCTGTGGGGGCAAGCGTCTCAAGCGCGAGGCACTGGGTGTGACGTTCGCCGGGCTGGACATCGCAGAGCTGTCGCAACTGCCCCTGCAGGCACTGGCGCACCTATTACGCAAGGTGGCTGCGTCCGACTACCTGACACAGCACGGTGAACTGACCGTAGATAAGCGCCTGGCCGCGCAACGGATCGCGCACGAAGTGCTGGAGCGCATCGAAACCCTGCTCGACCTGGGGTTGGGCTATCTGGCACTGGAGCGCAGCACCCCCACGTTGTCGTCTGGCGAGCTGCAACGCCTGCGCCTGGCCACCCAGCTCAACTCACAGCTGTTCGGCGTGGTCTACGTGCTGGACGAGCCCTCTGCGGGCTTGCACCCGGCCGACAGCGAAGCCTTGTTCGATGCCCTGGTGCGGCTCAAGCAGGCAGGCAACTCCGTGTATGTGGTGGAGCACGACCTGGATACCATGCGCCGCGCTGACTGGCTGGTGGATGTAGGCCCTGCGGCTGGGGAGAACGGCGGCAATATCCTGTACAGCGGCCCGCCACAAGGGCTGGCACAGGTGAAAGCGTCGTGCACGGCGGCCTACCTGTTCGGCGAGCAGACCAAGGCCAGCCCTGAGCGCCGCCAGGCCAAGGACTGGCTAACCCTCGAAGGGGTGACCCGCAACAACCTTGCCGACCTGAGTGCAGCCTTCCCGCTGGGCTGTTTTACCTCGGTGACAGGTATTTCGGGCTCGGGCAAATCAAGCCTGGTGAGCCAGGCGTTGCTGGAGCTGGTGAGCGCACACCTGGGCCAGGGTGACCCTACCGGCGACCCCGCGGAACAGAGCCTGGAAGATGAACCGGAACAGGCCAGCAGCGGCCACGTAAGTGCAGGCCTTGGCAGCATCAAGCGCCTGGTGCAGGTGGACCAGAAACCTATCGGCCGCACACCCCGCTCCAACCTCGCCACATACACCGGTTTGTTCGACAATGTGCGCAAGCTGTTCGCCGCCACTGAACAGGCCAAGGCGCAGGGGTTCGACGCCGGGCGGTTCTCTTTCAATGTGGCCAAAGGCCGTTGCCCCACATGCGAGGGTGAAGGGTTCGTCAGCGTCGAGCTGCTGTTCATGCCCAGCGTGTACGCGCCCTGCCCCACCTGCCATGGGGCCCGCTACAACCCCGAAACCCTGTCAGTGACTTGGCAGGGCATGAACATCGCCCAGGTGTTGCAACTGACGGTAGACCAGGCCCTGCAGGCGTTTGCCGAGCAGCCCCCCGTGCGGCGCTGCTTGCAGGTATTGCAGGATATCGGCCTGGGGTATCTGCGCCTGGGCCAGCCAGCGACCGAGCTGTCTGGCGGAGAGGCCCAACGGATCAAGCTGGCCACCGAGCTGCAGCGTACGGCACGCGGCGCGACCTTGTACGTGCTGGATGAGCCCACCAACGGCCTGCACCCGCAGGACATCGACCGCCTACTGGTGCAGTTGAACCGGCTGGTGGACAGCGGGCACAGCGTGGTGGTGGTCGAGCATGACATGCGCGTGGTAGCGCAAAGCGATTGGGTGATCGATATTGGACCGGGTGCTGGAGACGCCGGGGGCAAGGTGGTAGCGTGCGGCACACCGCAGCACGTTGCCCGCTGCGACGGCAGCCGCACCGCAGCATTTCTGGCCAAGGCGCTGTAACACACCATGGACAAATACGCCCCTCGCGACTGGTTGCCCCACGAAAAGCCCGTGCTGCCCGGCTCGCCCTCCACCCCCCTGCACGCACCGGGCAAACGCCTGGCTTATGGCCTGGTGGGCCTGCTGGTAGCGATCACCGGTGGCCTGGGGAACGCCTTGGTCACCGCCAACCTGGTATTTCTGCAAGGTGCGCTGGGTGCGACCACCGCCGAGATGGCCTGGTTGCCGGCAGCCTATGTGATGACCACGGTGTCCATGAACCTGCTGCTGGTGAAATTTCGCCAGCAGTTCGGCCTGCGCGCATTCACCGAAGTGTTTCTGGTGCTTTATGCAGTGGTCACCTTCGCCCACCTGCTGGTCAACGACCTCAACTCGGCCATCGCCGTGCGGGCGGCCCACGGCATGGTGGGCGCGGCGCTCACCTCGCTGGGGCTGTACTACATGATTCAGGCCTTCCCGGCAAAGTGGCGGCTGAAGTCGATTGTGCTGGGGCTGGGCGCCTCGCAGCTGGCTTTGCCGCTGGCGCGCATCTTCTCGGAAGACCTTCTGCTGATTGGCGAATGGCGCGGGCTGTACCTGTTCGAGCTGGGCCTGGCGCTGGCCGCCCTGGGTTGTGTGCTGCTGTTGAAGCTGCCGCCGGGCGACCGCTTCAAAACCTTTGAACCCCTGGATTTCCTCACCTTTGCCCTGATGGCCAGTGGTACCGCCCTGCTCTGCGCCGCGCTGTCGTTGGGGCGTATTGACTGGTGGCTGGATGCACCGTGGATCGGCATGGCGCTGGCGGGTGCCATTGCCTTGATCTTCAGCGGGCTCGCCATCGAGCACAACCGCCAGAACCCGCTGCTGATGACCCGCTGGCTGGGCAGCGGCGCAATCATACGCCTGGGGCTTTGCGTCATTCTGATCCGCATGGTCACGTCCGAGCAGTCCACCGGCGCGGTGGGTTTTCTGCAGATGCTCAACATGGGCAGCGAGCAGATGCGCACCCTGTACTGGATCATGCTGCTGGGTGCCGTAGCCGGGCTTGCCACCAGCGCCCTGACCATCTCGCCCAATCACTTGATATTGCCGCTTCTGATATCGCTGCTGGCGATGGCCATTGGCGCCTTCATGGACAGCTCATCCAGTAACCTCACACGGCCGGCACAGATGTATTTCAGCCAGTTCCTGCTGGCGTTCGGCAGTACGTTCTTCCTGGGGCCGTCCATGGTGCTGGGCATCAGCCATGTACGCGCCAACCCGCGCAACCTGGTGAGTTTTTCGGTGTTGTTCGGTATCTGCAACAACCTGGGTGGCCTGATTGGCGCTGCACTGCTGAGCACCTTCCAGATCTGGCGAGAAAAATTCCACTCCAGCCACCTCATGGACCACCTGAGCGCCGTGGAACCGCTGGTGAGCGCGCGCGTTCAAAGCGGTGGCGCCGCCTATGCGCACATCCTGGCCGACCCGGCCCTGCGCACCGAAGCCGGTTTGCGCCAGCTGGCCAGCGCCGCTACCCGCGAAGCCAATGTAATGGCCTACAACGATGTGTTCATGCTGATCGGCAGTATCGCTATTCTGACCATGGTCTGGATTTGCATCCGCGGCACCTGGCTGTGGTACAGCAAACGCCAGGCCAGCCTTAACGACTCCACCTCCGGCGCAACCACCTGATGACCGACGATACCCGCACCACGACCACCACCGCCATCGCCGAAGCCCCGGAGGGCACCGCCCCGCCCAGTGAACCCACCAGCCCCGGGCGCTCGCGGCGGGTGCGGGTGATGTCGGCGGTTACCTTTGCCTGCGTGGCGCTGGCGGGCGTGATGGTGGTGCTGTACGCCTGGCGCCTGCCGCCATTCAGCAGCGCCATCGAAAGCACCGAGAACGCCATGGTGCGTGGCCAGGTCACGCTCATCGGGCCTCAACTGAGCGGTTACATCGTCGATGTGCCGGTGCAGGACTTCCAGCACGTGAAGGCCGGGCAGTTGCTGGTGCAACTGGACGACCGCATCTATATCCAGCGCCTGGCTCAAGCCATTGCGCAACAGCAGCAGCAAGAGGCGGCGCTGGCCAATAACGCCCAGCAACGCAAAAGTGCCGAAGCCACCATCGCCCAGCGCCAGGCGGCCATCGGCGATGCCGCAGCGCAGGTGACCAAGGCCCGGGCAGACCTTGCCCGCAACCAGGCGCTGGTGACGGATGGTTCGGTGTCGCGCCGTGACCTGGACGTTACCCGTGCCAGCGAAGCGGCTGCGGTCGCCAGCCTGGCCCAAGCCAAGGCGGCCCTGGAAATCGCCCGGCAGGACCGCGAGACGGTGGTGGTCAACCGCGCCGCACTGGAGGCTGCGGTGGAAAATGCCAAGGCTGCTGTCGCCCTGGCGCGCATCGACCTGGACAACACCCGGGTCACCGCACCGCGGGACGGCCAGCTGGGGCAGATCGGCACACGGCTAGGGGCCTATGTGAACTCAGGGGCGCAACTGATGGCGCTGGTGCCGGACACCTTGTGGGTCATCGCCAACATGAAAGAAACACAGATGGCCGACGTGCGTATCGGCCAACCGGCGAGCTTCACCGTCGATGCCTTGAACCACCTCAAGCTGCATGGCCACATCCAGCAGATCTCGCCAGCCACCGGTTCTGAATTCGCCTTGCTGCAGGCGGACAACGCCACCGGTAACTTCGTCAAGATCGCCCAGCGCATCCCGGTACGGATTACCGTCGACCCTGACCAGCCCCAGGCCCGGCACCTGCGCCCGGGCATGTCGGTGGTGGTCAGTATCGATACCAACGGCGACCAGTAGCGCCTACATCCACCAGGCCAGCACCGCCGGCAGCCAGGCAAAGGACAATACCGTGGAGCACATCACCAGGTTGGCCACCTGCTCGGGCTCCCGGTTGGCGCGCACCGCCATCAGGTAATTGAACACGGCCACCGGCATGGCCGATTGCACCACCAGCACCGCTCGCTCCAGGCCTTGGAGCCCCAGCAGCGTACCCACCGCCCAACCCATGCCGGCGCCCAGCACGATCCGCAGGCCGCCCAACACCAGCCCGCTGCGCACATGCTGCAGGCGGATGCTGGCCAGCGATACCCCCAACGTGAGCAGCATCAGCGGTATGGTCATGCCACCGAGCAGGTCGGCGGTGTTGGCAAGCCAGCGCGGTAGCTCGACATCCAGAAAGATGATGGGCATTGCCCCCGCCAGGCTGATCACGATGGGGTTGCGCAGCAAGGCCTTGAGCGAAGCAGCCGTGCCGGAAATGGCCATGCCGACAGTGAACTGCACGATCGACAAGGTGAGGAAGAAGGCCACCGCCAGCGCCAGGCCATGCTCACCGAACGCATACAGGCTGATCGGCAGGCCCATGTTGCCGGTATTGGGGAACATGAAGGCGGGCGTCAGCACCCGCCAGTGCATGCCAGATAACCGGCACACCAGCAGCGCGGCAATGGCCATGCACAGCGTGCACAGCAGGCAGGCCAGGGCCATGCTGGTAAACGCGCCGGGGTCCAGTTCGGTGCGGCTAAGGGTGGACAACACCAGGGCCGGGGTGCCGACCATCATCACGATGCGGGCGATGAAGGTGGTGGGGTATTCCAGGCCGGCGCGGGCCCAGGCGAAACCGATACCGGCAACGATGAACACCGGGGCCAGAACTGCGAACAGCGAAGCGAACATGAGGGCCTTCCTTGCAGGGGGTGCTGCATTATGCCGCAGCCCGGCAGGTTATCGGCGGCCCGTTAACGGCCGGCGGATGCCTGCCCAGGACATTGACGTGCCCAACCCAGCCTGCGGCATCTCGTCGCAGGCCCTGGCCCCTTGGGCAAAACCGCGCAAGCCCGTAGAATCGCGCTTCCTTTTCGCCCGTCGCCTTGAACGGTGGCAACCGGCAGCAAAGACCGAGTCCGTGCCTGACCACATGAACGCACATGTGAAATAGGCTCAACCCTCCCCGCCCAGCCTTCTCCCTGATGGCCAAGCGGTTGAGTCTTGCCCAGGTCCCATCCGTGCAGCCCTCGCCCACTTTCGGGCCAGACCGTGCGCGCGTCCGCAAAGGCATACATTCCGCTTATCCAACCTGAGGTACCTATGTCTCCGCGTTTGCTGGCCATGGCGCTGGCGCCCCTGCTCGGGCTGTTCATCATTGCCCTGGGCAACGGCTTCATGTCTTCCCTGACTACCCTGCGGCTGGGCGATGCCGGTGAGTCCGCCACCACCATTGGTATTGTGTCGTCCACCTACTTCATCGGCCTGACCCTGGGCGCCATCTTCAACGACCGGCTGATCCTGCGCATTGGCCACATCCGCGCCTATACCAGCTTCGCCTCGCTGATCGGCGCGACCATCCTGCTGCAGGGCCTGTTCTACGACGTCACCTGGTGGTCGGTGTTGCGCCTGATCAACGGCTGGGCGGCAGTAGGCGTGTTTCTGGTGATTGAAAGCTGGCTGCTGCTGGCCGGTGACGCCAAGATCCGCGGCCGCCTGCTGGCCTTGTACATGATCGCGTTCTACGGGGCGGGCGTGCTGGCCCAGGCGGGGCTTGGCGAAATCACCCGCCTGGGCGACAGCGCACCGTTCATGCTGGCAGGGGTGCTAACTGCCTTGTCGGTGCTGCCTATCGTGATCCTGCCTCGGGTGTCGCCGCTGCTGGAGCAAGTGGAACCGCTCAAACCGCGGCAGCTGCTGGGTGTCGCGCCCTCCGGGCTGGTCGGCTGTTTTGGCTCTGGCGTGGCCATTGCCGGCATTTACACCTTGCTGCCGCTGTACCTGCAACGCATCGGCCTGGAGGTGGGCGAGGTCGGCAACATGATGGCCTGGGTGATCCTGGGTGCAATGTTGCTGCAGTACCCCGTGGGGCGCTGGTCCGATCGCAAGGATCGCCAGGATGTACTGATTGCCCTGGCAGGGCTGTGCGTGGTGCTGGCGCTGGTCACGGTGTTCCTGCCGTCGGACTCGTTCCTGCTGCCGGCCATGTTGTTCCTGTTGGGTGGCGGGGTGTTCACCCTGTACCCGGTGGCGGTCAGCCACGCCGCCGACCGCGCGCCGTCCGATGCGCTGGTACCGATGATCCAGGGCCTGCTGCTGATCAACTCGCTGGGCTCGGCCATGGCACCGGTGGCGATTTCGCCGATGATGACCGAATTTGGCGAAGCCGGGCTGTTCTGGGCCTTTGCCGTGGTCAACCTGTTCATGGTGGCGTTTTTCCTGTGGCGCCGTGGCAAACGGCCAGCCGCCGAGCACCCTGCCCCGTTCACGGCCTCGACCACCTTCTCGCCTACCGGCGCAGAGCTGCGCGTCACCGAAGACCTCATGCACGCCGCCCAGGAGCACCCACCGCTGGAGCCCGCCGAGGCTGCCCCCAGCGACGCCCGCTGAGGCACACGGGGCCGCAGGCCGGCCCCGCCCTATACGACCATCCGTCGCCCCAGTAGCACCTCCTGTGCGCACCCCTGCCCAAGCAAGGACAGATCATCCGCACAGGAGCTTTGCCATGATCCGCATCCGTAGCCTCTCGCTGTCCGTCGCCTTCGCCCTGGCCACCCTGGCCGGTACCAGCTACGCCGCGACCGAAAGCACCAACACCGACATGCACCCCAAAACCGATCAATCCGGTGGTAAAACCGCCGGTGAAGGTAGCAGCGTCAACACCCCCGGCAGCAGCCGCGACAACGACAGCAGCAACGCCGGCGTGCATGACGGCGCCAGTGGTGGCTCCAACAGCACTGGGGAAGCCACCGGGTCTGGTGCAGGCGCCAGCGGCGGCACCGCTGAAGACCAAGACAGCAACTAACCTTATGCAGGCCGTGATCGTGACTGGCATTTCTACAACTGATCACGGCCATAGCATTTATCCATTGAATCAGCCGCGCTACCTGCAGTAAGCTCGGGCACATTCACTGGAGCGCAACATGCCATCATCTACCTGCAATCACGCCAACACCACGGGCTGCACCCTGCGCCCTGTGCTTGCTATTGCCGGCTGTGTCGCACCTGCCAGCTATTACTTTGGGTATTGGTTTAGCCACTAGGCGCCGATACCCATACGGCGCCCACCTTCGAGGGGCCGCCGAACATGAGAACACTCAACCCCCGGTCGGCTTCCCGACCGGGGGTTTTGCTTTTCAGGCCCTTTTAAATCAGCGATTCACACAGGACAACCCCATGAACTACGTCACCTATTACCGCGCTTGCACCTACACCTGGCGATTTAGCCATAACCGTTCGGGCCAGCCTGCCGCCTCCGACCGGTCCTGCACAGGTGGCCTCGCTACAGCCAATAACCTATCAACGATCTGTCGAACACCTCGATAGGGCCGACGGCGCGCACGCCGTCCGCCCAAAGGAACCTACACCATGCAAGCCACCAGCCTCGCCCTGACCCAGCCACACGCCGCCAATACCACCGTCAGCAAGCGCCTGCCCAGCCCGCACCTGCTCAAACAGCAAATGCCGCTGGCCAACGCTCTCGCCCAGCAAGTCCAGGCCCACCGCCAAGCCATCGGCGATATCCTCCAAGGCCATGATCAGCGCCTGCTGGTGATCGTCGGGCCCTGCTCCCTGCATGACCCTCGCGCAGCGCTCGAATACGCCGACCGGCTGGCCAACCTCAGCCGCCAGGTGGGCGACCAACTGCTGCTGGTAATGCGTGCGTACGTGGAAAAACCCCGTACCACAGTGGGCTGGAAAGGCCTGGCCTACGACCCGCACCTCGATGGCAGCGATGACATGCACGCTGGTATCGCGCTGTCTCGCGGGCTGATGCTGAGCATGATCGAACGCGGGCTACCGGTGGCCACCGAGTTGCTGCAACCCATGGCCGCCGGCTATTTCGAGGATGTGCTGGCGTGGGCGGCCATTGGTGCGCGCACTACCGAATCGCAGGTGCACCGGGAAATGGTCAGCGGCTTGGAACTGCCTGTGGGCTTCAAGAACGGCACCGATGGCGGCGTTGCGGTCGCAACCGATGCCATGCGCAGCGCTGCCCACCCTCACCGCCACTTCGGCATGGACGCCCAAGGCTACCCCGCGATCATTGAAACCTTGGGCAATGCGCATACCCACCTGGTGCTGCGCGGCGGCCACCAAGGCCCCAACTACGATGCCCATAGTATCGCCCTGGCCCGTCAGGGGCTGGCGAAGGCCGGGCTGGCAGCACGCATCATGGTCGACTGCAGCCATGCCAACAGCGGCAAGGACCCGTCACGCCAGCCGGCTGTGTTCAACGATGTGCTGCAGCAACGCCTGGCTGGCGACCATTCGCTGATCGGCATGATGATCGAGGGGCACCTGTTCGACGGCTGCCAGGCACTGGGCAAGGGTGCGCTGAAATACGGCGTGTCGGTCACCGACGCCTGCCTTGGCTGGGCGTGCACCGAAAGCCTGTTGCAACAGGCCGCACAGCAACTTCGTGAAACAACGGGCAAGGCTTGCGAGACACAGCCCGGACAAGTGCGCTAGGCTTGCGTTTTTTACCCCGAGGAGCAGTACCCATGGCCCGTGCAACCGCCCGCCACATCCTGGTCAGCAGCGAAGAGAAGTGCAACGAACTCAAGGCCCAGATCGAAGGCGGTGCCGACTTCGCCGAAATCGCCAAAGCCAACTCCACCTGCCCATCCAGCCGCCAGGGCGGTGACCTGGGTTCGTTCGGCCCAGGGCAGATGGTCAAGGAATTCGACACCGTCGTGTTCAGCGCTCCGGTCAATACCGTACAGGGTCCGGTCAAGACCCAGTTCGGCTACCACCTGCTGGAAGTGACCAGCCGCCAGGACTGATCGCCAAGCGCTGATCATGTGCCCGGTGAAAGCGGGTTTGCCCAAGGCCAGGCCTGTGTCTGCAACCTCGTTGCGTATACAGGCTTGTTCTGGGGCAAACCCGCTTTTGCTTTTTCTGGGGGGCCTGCTGCTGTTGTGCGCAAGCCTTGCAGCGCAGGCCGCACCCAGCCATGCCCTTACCGTTTATGGCGAGCCACCGCACTATGGCGAAAGCTTCCAGCATTTCGACTACGTGAACCCGGAAGCCCCCAAAGGCGGCAGCTTGCGGCGCTCTGCCATCGAGATCGGGCAATTCGACCATATTTTGCCGTACATCGACAAAGGCACCGGCGTGAGCGAAGTCGATGGCTGGCTGTATGCGCCACTCGCCGTCCGCGCCTTCGATGAACCCTATACCGTTTATGGCCTGATCGCCCGGCGCATGGAACGCGGCCCCGCTGACGCCTGGCTGCGCTTCGAGATCGACCCTCGCGCCACCTTCGCTGACGGTAAACCCGTGCGCGCCGAAGACGTACGCTTCACCTTCGAACTGCTCATGAGCAAGGGCAGCCTCAAGTACCGCACACAGTTCGCCGCGGTCAACGGCGTTACGGTCGAAGGGCCGCGCTTGGTGCGTTTTGATTTGCAGCCCGATCACGGCCGTACCTTGCCCCTGGACCTGGCCAGCCTGCCGGTACTGCCAGCCCATGACTGGCAGGCCCGCGACTTCGCCAGTGGCGCCGGCTTCGAAAAGCCCGTGGGCAGTGGGCCCTACCGTGTCGGTCGCATCGACAACGGGCGCAGTATCACCTTCGAACGGGACCCCGCCTGGTGGGCCCGCGATTTGCCGGTCAACCGGGGGCGCTACAACTTCGACCAGTTGCGCATCGAGTATTTCGGTGATACCGAAGTGGCCCGCCAGGTGCTCAAGGGTGGCGGTTACGACTACAACCGGGAGTTCTCCGCTACTGCCTACACCCTGGGCTACAACGGCGCCCAACTGGAGGACGGCCGCCTGCAGCGCGCCCATTTGGGCCCCGCCAAACCTCAGGTCGCCCAGGGGTTCGTGTTCAACCTGGACCAACCGCAGTTCCGTGACCGCCGGGTACGTCAGGCACTGGGCATGCTGTGGGACTTCGAATGGAGCAACCGGCAGATGATGCGCAACCTGTACATCCGCCAGCAGAGCTTCTTCTCCAATACCCCCTTGGCCGCCACGCAACTGCCCGACGCCGATGAGCTGAAACTGCTGGCTCCCCTGCGGGGGCAGGTACCTGACGAGGTGTTTACCACGGTCTTCACCGCCCCAGTGACCGACGCCAGTGGCATCATCCGCAACCAGCAGTTGCAAGCCTTGAAGCTGCTCGCGCAGGCAGGCTGGACACCGCGAGGCGACCACTTGGTGAATGCGCAGGGCGTGCCCCTGGCATTCACCTTTCTCAATGGCCAGGCAGGCCTGGAGCGCCTGCTGCTGCCGTGGAAGCGCAACCTGGCGCAGATCGGCATCACCCTGAACATCCGCAACGTGGATGCGGCCCAGTACGTCAACCGGCTGATGGCCCGTGACTACGACATGATCGTGACCGGTTACCCGGTCAGCCTGTCACCCGGCGCTGAGCTCTACAGCTATTTCGGCTCTGCTGCCGCCCACGACCCGGGCTCGAATAACCTCATGGCGTTGCAGAACCCTGCCGTGGACCACCTGATCGATGGCCTGGTGCGTGCCGCTACTGAGGCCGACATGGTGCGGCACGCCCACGCGCTTGACCGTGTGTTGCAATGGAGCCACTACTGGATCCCCAACTACTACCCGCCAGGCAGTTCAACCGCCTGGTGGAACCGTTTTGGCCTGCCCAAGGTTCAGGCAACCTATGACGAGGGGCTGGACACCTGGTGGGAGGTCAGCCCCACACCCCTTACCAATGCGCAGATGGCCGAGCGGCTGAGGGCGACACCGTGACCACCTACATCCTGCGCCGGCTATTGCTGATCGTGCCGACGCTGCTGGCCATCCTGCTGGTCAACTTCGCCATCGTCCAGGCGGCGCCGGGTGGGCCAGTGGAGCAGGCTGTGGCTCGCCTGCAGGGGCTGGGCGGTGGCGTGCCCGGTGGCCGTGCCGAGGTGGTGAGCGGCGGCTCCCGGGCCACCCGTGGCCTGGACCCGAAGCTGATCGAAGAAATTAAACACCAGTACGGCTTCGACAAACCGGCACCTGAGCGTTTATGGCTGATGCTGAGCCAGTATGCGCGGCTGGACTTTGGCAACAGCTTTTTCCGCGGCGCCAAGGTGACTGACCTGATCGTGCAGAAGTTGCCGGTGACCTTGTCCCTGGGTTTCTGGGCCACGTTGATTACCTACTTGGTATCAATCCCGTTGGGCATTCGCAAGGCAGTGCGTCACGGCAGCCGCTTTGATACCTGGAGCAGCGCCTTGATCGTGATCGGCTACGCCCTGCCTTCGTTCCTGTTCGCCCTGTTGTTGATCGTACTGTTCGCGGGGGGGACCTCGCTTGCCTGGTTCCCGGTGCGGGGCCTGGTGTCGGACAACTTCGACAACCTCAGCCTGCTGGGCAAAGTGGCCGACTATTTCTGGCACCTGGTGTTGCCCGTCAGCGCGCTGGTGATCGGCGGTTTCGCCACCCTGACACTGCTCACCCGCAACGCCTTTCTCGACGAGATCTCCCGGCAGTACGTCGTTACGGCGCGGGCCAAGGGGCTGAATGAGCGCCGCGTGCTGTATGGCCATGTGTTGCGCAACGCCATGCTGCTGGTGGTGGCCGGGCTGCCGCAGGCGTTGATCACCGTGTTCTTCGCGGGCTCGTTGCTCATCGAGGTGATCTTCTCCCTCGATGGGCTGGGCCGCATGAGCTACGAAGCCGCGGTTTCACGTGATTACCCGGTGGTGTTCGGCACCTTGTTCATCTTCACCTTGGCGGGGCTGTTGATCCGCCTGTTGGGCGACCTGGCCTACACCCTGCTGGACCCCCGCATCGATTTTGACGCGAGGGCGCACTGATGCTGTCGCCGCTGCTACGCCGCCGCCTTCAGCGCTTTCGCCGCCACCGCCTGGGTTGGGTTTCGTTGTGGCTGTTCACCGCCCTGCTGCTGACCAGCCTGCTAGCAGAGCTGGTGGCTAACGACAAGCCACTGCTGTTGGGTTACAAGGGCGAGCTGTACGTGCCGGCACTCAAGCGCTATACCGAGCAGCAGTTTGGGGGCCAGTTGCCGTTTCAGCCCGACTACCGCAGTGCCTACGTGCGCCAGCTGATCGACCGGCAAGGGGGCTGGATGCTGTTCGCCCCCATTCCCTTCAGCGCCGACACACCCAACTACGACCTGCAAGTGCCCACGCCCAGCCCGCCGAGCGCCAGCAACTGGTTGGGCACCGACGACCAGGGCCGCGACGTACTGGCCCGGGTACTGTACGGCACCCGTGTGTCGCTGCTGTTCGCCTTTGCGCTGACGGCAGCCAGTGTGCTGGTGGGGCTGGCAGCGGGTGCCTTGCAGGGCTATTACGGCGGCTGGGTAGACCTGTTGGGCCAGCGATTGCTGGAGGTGTGGTCAGGGCTGCCGGTGTTGTACCTGCTGATCATCCTCAGTGGCTTCGTCGAGCCTGACTTCTGGTGGTTGCTGGGCATCATGGCGCTGTTCTCGTGGTTGACACTGGTAGACGTGGTGCGCGCCGAGTTCCTGCGCGGGCGCAACCTGGAGTACGTCAAGGCCGCACGGGCGTTGGGGCTGCCGGACAGCCAGGTGATGTTGCGCCACATCCTGCCCAACGCACTGAATGCCACCCTTACCTACGTTCCCTTCATGCTCACCGGGGCGATCACCACCCTCACCGCCCTGGATTTTCTGGGCTTCGGCATGCCGGCAGGCAGCGCGTCGCTGGGGGAACTGGTGACGCAAGGCAAGCAGCACCTCGAGGCCCCCTGGCTAGGCTTTACTGCATTCTTTGCGCTGGCAGTGATCCTGTCGCTGCTGGTGTTCATCGGTGACGGCTTGCGCCAGGCGCTTGACCCCAGAAGTTAGCTGCGCCTGGCCGTCGTCTTTTTTACGCAGCGCCCAAGGTGCTGCCAAGGAGTCTGCTATGCCACTCACAGGCAAAACCGCATTGGTCACCGGCTCTACCAGTGGTATCGGGCTGGGTATTGCGCACGTGCTGGCTCGGGCCGGGGCGAATATCGTGCTCAACGGCTTTGGCGAGCCCACAGCGGCCATCGCCAGCATTGCCCGGCACGGCGTCGATGTCGTCCATCACCCGGCCGACCTGGCTGACGTGGCGCAGATCGAAGCGCTGATGGCCTTTGCCGAACGGCAACTGGGCCCGGTGGACATCCTGGTGAACAATGCCGGCATCCAGCATGTGGCCCCGGTTGAGCAGTTTCCGGTGGAAAGCTGGGACAAGATCATCGCCCTCAACCTGTCGGCAGTTTTCCACGGCACGCGCCTGGTGCTGCCAGGCATGCGCGAGCGCAACTGGGGGCGCATCGTCAATATCGCGTCGGTGCATGGCCTGGTGGGCTCGACCGGCAAGGCCGCCTACGTGGCGGCCAAGCATGGCGTGGTTGGCCTGACCAAAGTGGTAGGCCTGGAGACGGCCACCAGTAACGTGACCTGCAACGCCATCTGCCCAGGCTTCGTGTTGACGCCCCTGGTGCAGCAGCAGATCGACGCCCGTGCCGCTGCCGGCGTCGACACCCAGCAGGCACAACGCGAACTGCTGGCAGAAAAACAACCGTCCCAGGCCTTCGTTACCCCGCAACACCTGGGTGAGCTGGTGCTGTTTTTGTGCAGCGAAGCCGGCAGCCAGGTGCGTGGCGCTGCCTGGAACATGGACGGGGGCTGGCTGGCCCAATGACTGGTGGCGGGTCGGTGGGGCATAATGCGTCTTTTTGCTGCTGCACGCACAGGTACATCATGAAAGCCCAAGCTCGCCACATCCTGGTCAAGACCGCTGAAGAAGCCGAGAAGCTCAAGCAGCGCATCGCCAACGGTGAAGCGTTCGATGTGCTCGCCAAGAAGTGCTCGATCTGCCCTTCTGGCAAACGCGGGGGCGACCTTGGCGAGGTTCGCCCCGGGCAAATGGTCGGGGCCATTGACCAGGTCATTTTCAAGAAGCCGCTGCGGGTGGTGCACGGGCCCATCAAGAGCAAGTTCGGCTACCACCTGGTGCAGACCTTCTACCGCGACTAAGGCAATAGCATTTGGCCACCTAGCATTTTTGCCAGTTGTGCCGCTGATGACGGCTTGTATACAAACCTCCTGACCCTGCGCGGTAGTCAAGGCACGCGGGCAATCTCTGGAGGCTTTGCCGATGCGCCTGCACCTGATCCTCACCCTTGGCTCACTCCCTCTGCTGGGTGTGGCGCTTCCCGCCGCCCACGCCGCATGTGCCTTCACCCCTGGCCCCGGCAACGACAGCTTCGTCTGCGACAGCGGTACGGCCGACGCGCTGGTGGACACCGAGGGTGACAACAGCCTGGTGCTGCCCGCAGGTGGTACCGGCGCCATCACCGGTGACGTCAGCTTCGGCCCAGGGCGCGACCGCATCGACATGGCATCCGGCAGCATCGGCGGCAACGTCAACCAAGGTGCGGGCATCGATGATTTCGTCATGAGTGGCGGCGTTATCGAAGGCAACCTCAACCAGGGCGACGGCCTGGACACCTTCTACATGAACGGTGGCTGGATCAAGGGCACCTTCGACAGTGGCGACTATGCCGAGATGGATGCTGGGCGCATCGGCAACGTGAACATGCGCCTGGACAAGAACACCTTCATCATGCGCGGCGGCAGCGTCGACCGGAACGTCATCACCGCATTCGATACGGACTACATCGAAATCTTCGAGGGCACCATTGGCGGCAATATCAGTGTCAGCGGGGGTGACGACCAGGTGTTGATCCATGGTGGCGAAGTGGGCGGTGACGTGCTGTTGAGCACCGGCAACGACCGCTTCGTCTGGGATGGCGGCCGCATCGGCGGCAAAGTGGATACAGGCCCTGGGGATGACACCGCCTTGCTTTCCGGGCTGGGGCCGGATGCACTGGTGATCACGCTGGACGGCGGCGAAGGTACCGACAGCCTCACGTTCAATGGCAGCCAGGCCGTGGGCGGGGCCAGTTACGTGAATTGGGAACGCGTGGCCTTGACCAACAGCAGTTCACTCGACCTGGATGACACGCTGGTGCTGGGTGATGCCACCAGCAACACCGGCAGCCTTAACCTCGACAGTAGCAGCACCCTCAGCTCCCGGCAGGGAGTGATCACAGCGTTTGGCCCAGGGCAGCGCGCGACGGTGAGCAACGCCGGCACGCTCAACCTTACCGAGGGCAGCGATGCTCTGGGCCGCCTTACCATTCAGGGCAACTACACCGGCGAGAATGGCGTACTGCGCATCAACAGTGTGCTGGCCGGCGATAATGCCGCCTCTGACCGCTTGGTGGTCAGCGGCGGTGCCATCGATGGCTCGACCCGATTGCTGGTGAATAACCTCGGCGGTGCTGGTGCGGCCACCGCGCAAAAAGGCATTCAGGTGGTGGAGGCCCGCGAAGGTACTGCCAGTACCTCCACCGCCTTCGTGCAAACCCAGACGCTTTCGGCGGGCGCCTACGACTATCGGTTGTTCAGAGGTGGGGTAACTGCCGGCAGCGAAAACAGCTGGTACTTGCGCTCCGCGCTGGTAGCACCGCCTGTTATCGCTCCGCCCTCCCCACCCACCGAGGTGCCTGAGCAGCCCGGCACACCGCCGGTCGTCACTCCCCCGGTGGCGGCGCCCGTTACGCCTCCCGTCGCGGCACCTGCACCCGGCCAGCCGGACTTGCCTACTCCGGTTCAAGGTACTGAAAGCCTGCCACTCTACCGCCCTGAAGTCCCGGTTTATGCCGCTGCCCCCAGAGGCGCAGCCATCATCGCCCGCCAGGCGCTGGGCACCTTCCACCAACGTCAGGGCGACCAGCAACTGATGGGCGGCGAAGGGGCACTGCCTGCCGCCTGGGGGCAGGCGTATGGCGGCACCCTGCGCCAGCAATGGAGCGGCACGGTCAACCCAAGCCTGGATGGCGACCTGTACGGCTTCAAGGTAGGGCAAGACCTTTACGCCACTGTCAGTGAGCGTGGCTACCGCCAGCAAGTGGGCGTGTACGTGAGCCACGCGCGGTTGACTGCAGACGTGAAAGGCTTCGCCCTGGCCCAGCAAGACCGCCGTGTCGGTGACCTGAGGCTTGACGGCGACAGCGTGGGTGCCTACTGGACGCTGGTAGGGCCGCAAGGCGGTTACGTAGACGCTGTAGTCCAGTACACCCGGCTCGATGGTCGGGCCCGTTCGGATCGCGGTGACGCACTGGATATCGACGGCCACGCCTGGACAGGCTCGGTTGAGAGCGGCTACCCAATCGCCCTCTCTGACCGCTGGACCCTAGAGCCACAGGCACAGCTGATCGCGCAGAAGGTACAGCTCGACACGGCCAGCGATAGCGTGGCGCGTGTCAGCCATGATGCCCAGGTCGAGTTGACCGGGCGGGTTGGCCTGCGCCTAGAAGGTGCGTTCAAGGGCAGCAGCGGGCGCCTGCTGCAACCCTATGCCCAGGTGAACCTGTGGCATGGCGACGGGGGGCGCGACACTCTGGTTTTCGACGATACCGACAAGATCAAGACCGATTACCGCTACACCTCGGTGCAGGTAGAAGGCGGCGTAGTGGCGCAAATCAACCAGGCCTTGAGCCTGCACGGCGGCGTGCAGTACACCAGCAACCTGGACAGCCGCCAGCAACAAGCCAGCGGCGTGAACCTGGGTGTGCGCTGGCAATTCTAGCGGCGGGCGGCCAGCAGCCCGATACCGGCGCACCCCAGCAGTGACGCACTCACCCGGTTGAACAGCCGGCGTGGGCGCGGCTGGGCGAACCAGCGCTGCAGGTAGGTGCCCAAGCCTGCGTACAGTGCGATGGCCACCCACTCCAGAAGCAGAAACAACACCCCCAGCCACAGGAACTGTTCGCTCACCGGGGTGGTGCTGCCCACCGACACGAATTGCGGCAGGAAGGCGGTGAAGATCAGGATGGCCTTGGGGTTGCCGGCTGCCACCAGAAACTCCTGCCGAGCAAGCTGCCAGGTCCCCCGCGGCAGCTCAGCCGCTTCTGCCACCTGCCCGACCGGCGCGCGCCACAATTGCCAGGCGATGTAGAACAGGTAAGCGGCCCCGGCCACCTTGATTACCCAGAACAGGTACGCACTGGTATGCAGTACCACGGCCAAGCCCATGGCAGCCAGCGCGATCATGGCGCTGAACGCCAGTAAGCGGCCGCCCCCGGCTACACAGGCGGTGCGCAACCCATAGCGGCTGGCATTGTGCAGAGACAGCAGGTTGTTCGGCCCCGGCGCCATGTTCAGCGCAAAGCAGGCAGGGATGAAAAGCAGCAGGCTTGCAAGGTCCATTATTGTTGTCCTCTGGGTTTCGCCGGTATTGCGCCGCACTCCCCGCTTTCAGGTCAAGGTACAGCCAGCAACGACAACTGTACTGATGCGCGCCAACTGTTACTCTGCTGCGCAAAAGGAGGACTTCGCCATGCCCCGTGCACACACTGCCATCTGGCGCGACCCGGCGTTGCCGCAGGTAGAAAGCCGCCGCGCCTGCCATAGCCGCGCCTGCTACAAGCCCCACAGCCACCCTACTTTCTCCATCGGGGCTGTCGATGTCGGCCACAGCCGTTTCGAAGGGGCAGCCAAAGGCCAGGAGCGCCTTGAGCCCGGTACGCTGGTGGTGGTACCGGCGCACAGGGTGCATGCCTGCAACCCTGACCCAGGGCAGGCGTGGAGCTATCAGATGCTGCATGTGGACGCCGGGTGGCTGGACGCTTTGCGCGAGGAGGCGGGGCTTGCAGGGTACGGCAGCGCAGAGCCTGCACGTATCTGCCGTGAGCCGGGGGTGTACCGCCAGTTCACCGCGCTCAATACGCTGCTGTTTTCCCAGGCCACACCTGCCGAAAAACAGGCGGCCTTGGTTGCCTTTCTGTGTGATATCGACGTGCGTGCGTACGCCCCGCTCACCCCCGCCCCTTCCCTCGCGGCGCCAACCCTTCACCGCTTGCTGGCAACGATTGAGGCACAAGGGCCGTCGCACCTGAGCCTGGACGCCCTGGCCCAGGAGGCAGACCTGGGGCGTTACCAACTGATTCGCGCGTTCCGCGCGGCAACCGGCTTCACGCCCCATGCCTATTTGCTGAACGCCCGGGTTAACCGTGGTCGTCAACTGCTGGGAGAGGGGCACCCGCTCGCGCAGGTGGCCTACCAGCTGGGCTTCGCTGACCAGAGCCATTTCCAGCGGGTGTTCAAGGCCCATGTGGGCGTTACCCCGGGCCAGTATCGCCAGGGCTGAGCAGCGCAACGCTGCAATATTGTTCAATACGCGCAGTGCAGCGAGGGGCAGACTGCGGCTTTCAACGTCGAGTCCACTGCCCCATGCAAGCGTTCGTGATCATTGCCCTGGCCCATTTTTTGGCCTTGTTGTCCCCCGGCCCGGACTTTTTCCTGGTAGCACGCACCTCCATCAACAGCGGCTGGCGCGTGGCCACAGGTGCGTGCCTGGGCATCGCACTGGCCAATGGTGCGTTCATAGTGCTGGCATTCACCGGCGTTTCCGTGTTGCGCGAGGGCACCCTGCTGTTCGATGCCCTGCAACTGGTCGGTGCTGCGTACCTGATGTACATCGGCGTGTTGTTCCTGCGGCACGCGGGCAGCACGCCTCTGGGCGCTGTGGCGGGCCGCAGTGCCGGCCACGGCTGGTGGCGCAGCCTGCTGATGGGTGGGTTGTCCGGTATTCTCAACCCTAAAAACGCACTGTTCTATGCCAGCCTGGCCAGCCTGGTGGCGGGCACCAGTGTGGGTTGGAAGGCCGCCTACGCGCTGTGGATGTTCAGCGTGGTGCTGCTGTGGGACCTGTTGGTAGCGGTGGCAATAGGCAACCCACGGTTGCTGCGGCGCTTTGGGCGCAGCCTGCCATGGTTGGAGCGGGCCTCTGGCATCATGTTGATGGCGGTGGCCACAGGGCTGCTGGTGCATGTGGCGCGGGGCTGACCACCTCGAAGGTGTGCATGTCCAGGAGGCTGAAATGGCCATTGGCCCAGCCCCCGGTATCCAGGTGCCAGACATTGCCCAGCTGCTTCACCTGCGGTACTGGCGTATGGCCGACCAGCAGCCCCCGCAAACCGTTCACAGGCCGTGTGTCACCTGCCTTCAGCCGCCGTCGCGACCATTGGCACACCTCCCGCACGTCGGGGTCGTCATCCAGCTCCAGCCACGTGCGCAAGACACCCCAGTCGTCGAATGGGCAGTCCGCATGCAGGAGCCCAACGGGCCCTGCAGCCATCTCGACTTCCAGGGCGATAGGCAATTGCTCGAACTGCTCGACGAACCGCAGTTGTTCGTTGCGGGGCAACCCTATGAACCATGCCCCGCCTGCGGCGTGGTACATGGCCAGGTCCAGCCGCCCTCCACGCACAAGGGTGATCGCCAGCGCCTCATGGTTGCCCTGCACCGCGTGAAACCACGGTTGCGCCAGCCATTGCAGCACCGCCTGACTGTGCGGGCCGCGGTCTACCAGGTCGCCTACACTAAACAGGCGGTCCTGCTGCGGGTTGAACCCCACTGCGTCCAGGCTCAGTTGCAGGCGGTCGAAGTGGCCATGGATATCACCCACTGCCAGGTCCCGGCCAAGGGGGTTGGCAGCCATGCGTTCGAAACGCCCCATCATCCGGCCCTCTGAGCATGCAATAAATGGGTAACGTGGTTCACGTGCGCTCTCCTCTGCTCAGCATGGCACAACGTGCGTGCCGGTAGTATGCTCGGCCTTTCAACCTGCACCAGGGAAGGGCTGTCGATGCTGCTGTGCGCCGTTCAACTTGCGTCGCTCAAAGGTGATGTGCCGGGCAACGTCCAGCGCCATGTGGCCTGTATCGAACAGGCGGCGAACGTGGGCGCCGAACTCGTCGTATTCCCTGAACTGTCGCTCACAGGTTACCAGCCGACCCTGGCGCGGCAGGCTGCCCTGCCGCTGTCCTCGACCCGCCTTGACCCGTTGCAGGCCGCCTGCGACAGGCTGGGCGTCACGGTGGCAGTGGGTTTGCCGCTGCCCACGCCCAATGGCATCCGCATCGGCATGCCCATCTTCAGCCCTTGTGCACCGCGCCAGGCTTATGCCAAACGCCGCCTGCACGATGATGAACTGCCCTATTTCTGCCCTGGCGACGAGGGCCTGTTGCTGCGCATAGCCGGGCACAGTGTTGCCCCTGCGATCTGCTTCGAGTCGATGTTCATGGCCCATGCCGCAGCCGCTCATGACCAGGGCGCCGACCTGTATCTGGTCAGTGTCGCCAAAACCGCCAAGGGTATACGCGAGGGCTACACCCATTACCCTCAAGTGGCTCAGGAGCTGGGGATGACCGTACTGATGGCCAATTGCGTTGGCCCTGCCGACACCTTCATCGGCGCAGGTGGCTCTGCAGCATGGGGCAGCGACGGGCGCCTGCTGGCGCACCTTGATGAGCAGCGTGAAGGGCTGCTTCTACTGGACACTGACGCCGCCAGCGCGTCGGTATTTGCCATGGACACGTCTGCATGATCTACGGGTTTCTGGCCCTGTTGAGCTATGCCCTGACTTACTACGTGGTCGGGCTGCTGTTGAGCGGCCAGCTGGCGGACATTGCCGAAGGGCTGCGTCACCGCCCCGACGCGCCGCCCCCCGGCGAATACCTGCGTGCAGTGCACGTGCGCATGCGCCAGGCTCAAAAGCACTACACCCTCATTGCTGGCACGCCGCTAGCGGCACTGGCCTGCCTGGTGGTGCATTGGCTGGCTTGACACTCACAGGTCAAGTGCCAGGCTTTGGCGGCCCTCCAGCGCCAGCAGAAACTGCTTGGCCGGCAGGCCGCCGGCAAACCCGGTGAGGTCCCCCGACGCCCCAATTACCCGATGGCAGGGGGCGATAATCGAAATCGGGTTGCGGCCATTGGCAGCTCCTACTGCACGCACCGCGCTGGGGCTGCCGATCTGCCGCGCAATCTCGCTGTAACTGCGGGTTTCACCGAAAGGGATGGTCAGCAGCGCGCTCCACACCCGGCGCTGGAAATCGGTGCCGGCGAAGTCCAGTGGCAGCTCGAATCGCTGGCGTTGGCCGCTGAAATACTCGCCCAGCTGACGCGCTGTATCAATCAGTACAGGGCAGTCATCCTGCTGGACCAAGGGCCCCAGGCGCACACGGTTTTCGCGTTCTTCTTCCCACAGCACAGCGGCCAGCCGCTGATTACGGGACAACAGCATCAACTTGCCGACGGGCGAATGCATGTGTGTAAAAACGCTGGTCATTCCTGGGCTCCTGAAGCGGGTACAAGGCCAATGTACGCCTGTGTCGGCCAGCTAACGCGCACATTCTTGCGGTCGCTATCCGAATGGCTGCTATCACCAACCGACTAACCCCAATTGAACTGAATTACTTTGATTACCACCCTGTCAACAATTATGAACGTAGCCAATATGACGAGGTGAATCATGACCATTGAAGCCAAGACACTGGCGGAGCTCGCCCAAGCGCTCAAGGCCCAGGGTGCGCGCCTGATCTCGGACCTGACGTTCATCCGAGCGCCCTATCGCTGCGGTAAACGCTGGGTGTGCAATGTAGTCCGGCGCAAGGCCCGCAAGCCGGCACTGTTGCAATGAAGTCCGGAACCTGCCAGCAGATTGACGGCCAAGCACGCGGCGAAGGACCGCCTTTCCCCCCTACCTACTTCCGCTACAAGTTGGTGTGATCTTATTGCCCTGAGGCCACGCTAACACCGCATCAGTCCAGGCACTCTCTGGCCGCCTGCCGAAGTTTGTCTCCAGACAAGAAACTGCCTTTGTAAAACGTCGCCCGGCTACCGTCGCCCGACTCTATCACCTCAAGCACATCATCGGTGGCAACAGCGCTCGGCGCCGTCATGCGCACGCCATGAGGGATGGATTTCTGCGTAGCGTTTGGCATCAGGGCCTGCCATTTGGGCATGACACAGGCGGCATACTGCTGCGGGGATTTGCCGGTCAATTTGCTCGCCGTAGGTTTACCAGGCGTTGCACACCCCGCCAAGGTTATGGCTAACGCCCCGAAGAACGTGTTACGAAAGATAGGCATATACAGGAGGCCCCTTGAAGTTTGCTGCATTCTACCCAGTGGTACTGAAGGTGGCTAATCAAACCAAAGCAGGGGTATACGCCGACAACTGACAGTTTTACCAGTAGCACGGTACTCACAGGGCTGCGACAGTGGCATTGACCACCCGTACTGATCCACACCCGACTGGGAGTTCGCACCATGCCTAAACAGGACAGCAGCACATTGTTTTTTTATCAAAACGGAAAACTCGTCACCCTCAGGGTGGGGGAGCAAGGTCATCAAATCTTCCGACACGCAGAGATGCCCCTGGCTGAAATCAGCGCCCACGGGGATACGCCTGGCGGGATACTGGCAACGGATGACAAAGGGTCGGTGCTGAACGTACAGGCACCGGACAACTGAGCCATTCGCCCCTCCTTACCCATAGCCGGCAAAGCACAAAATAGTTGCACTCCAGGCGGTACACCAGCGATGCTCTGGGTACCGCTGAAGCCACTATCAATGGAGTGCCTTGCCCTATGGAAACGCTTCACAGCATCAAAGCGGACCTGGTCAGAACCGCAGACCATCTGGATGGGCTGCGGCAGGCCATGAATGGGCACGCCAGGTTCATGCAGGCCCGTGGCAGTGCGCAAGAGCACCTCGATGTAAACGCACATATTGCGTCGATTAGCCACGTAGTGGATGAACTTCGCACCCTTGCGGCCAAACTCGAGGCGGCCGATGCGTTGCCTAACAGCGCTTGAGAGGTAGGGCCGGCAAATAATGGGGCCGGACTTGCTATTGCCGTCAGTCCCTCCGCCCCTCTTGCGGCTCTAGTGCGAAATGACTCATGAACGTTAATTGCTCAATGGCCTGCATATAGGGGGCAAATCGCATATCGCCGGCGTTGAACGCATCCGCTACGCGCCGTGCACTCTCCAGGCTGTCCCATACTGCCAGATCAGCAGATACACGGTCATCACTGATTGGGCAATACGCCCCGTACTGGATCAGCCCAGGGAACGCTTTCAGTACTTCCCTCAGTCCCGCGCGCAACGCGGGCATCTGCGACTCGAACTCCGCTTTGACGGTGAAAATGGCGACTTCCAGTACAGCGTCCGGATAGTACATGGCTTGGGTCCTTCTCGGTTATGGAGAAGGCACAGTGTCCGCCATGCCTACTGACAGCGTACTGTCAGTGAGTGTTTTGGCTTTCCACTGTTTTGCCTGGAACTGCATGTAAGCCTTGAGCCCGATGCCAGCGGGAAGCGCTGCTGGCTGATAGGCCAGCGAAACCGATTCGATGCAGTCCACCCGGAAATCACGATAAGCCGCTTTGCTGCAGCACCAACTGCCAACTGTCCATTTTCCTCCCCAATAAAACAGCCCCAGCGGGTAGATGTTTCGCTGCGAGACGAGGCCGTGCAAGCTCGTGTACACGATCTGCACCGGGCGCTGCTGTTCCGAGGCTGTGCGCAAATCGGCCAAGTGTGCGCGTGTTTTCAATGCCATACCGCCCAGTGCCCGCACCTTGGCATCTGCTGAGTCCATCTTGTGCTGGGTCAACGTTGCCCCCACCTTACTCAGGAGCATGCTCGCTGCTTGCGCCATGGCTGGGTCAGCCGTGCAGGCGAGCATTTCCATCCCCAGCATCAAGGCATCCACTTCCAGGCGATTCAGGGTCAACGGGGGCATCTCAAAATCGGCATCCAACGCATAGCCAATACCTGGCGTGCCATAGATCGGGATGCCCGAAACAGATACATCGTCTACATATCGGTAAACGGAACGCACTGAAACACCCATGCGCTCTGCAAGACGCTCTGCGGAAATAGGCTGATGCACCCTGATCAGGTTCACAAGCTGAAACAGACGGTCAGCTTTACGCACCCTGGTGGCTCGCAGTCATAGGGTTGACTCCAGCCAACGCGCCATCCTCAGCGAAACCTGAGCTTCACGACTTTGCTCAAGGCCCAGCCGCCGAAGACATAGAACGCGTCCAGGTAAAAGCGCCCTGCATAGTTGGGCAGTGGCTGCTGATTCATAAGCTGCTCTGGCCCGGGCGCTGGCGGCAGGAGCGCATAAATGCCATTGGGGGCCACGGCCAACGCAATCAGGAGCGCGTACGTGATGACCTGTATGAACTTGGCACGCCCCGCCGCTTTACCGGACCACTTGAGCCCATAAAACGCGACCAGGCCGGCAACGGGCAACACCCAGAAGTGCGTCGGTATCCCGATGAACATTTCGGCTACAACGCTTCGTGCCTGCACAACAACCACCTCCGTTTAAAGGGCCGATTATTGCGGGCGCGCAGGGCAAATGCAAAACCTGATCAGCGCACCCGCAGGGAGGTCGGTTCGGCGCCCAGCGCTTTCTTCCACTGACGCACGCGTTTACGCGCATTGGCGTAAGGGGACGCCGTATTCAACTGGATCATCCGCCCTTTGCTGTACCGCTCGTACCAAGGGTGGCCGTACAGAGAGTCGTCGGTTTCCTGTTCAAGCAAGGCCAAAATCTCGGCGTTTACACCTGCCAGTTGCTCACGTAACTGGATAAAGGTAAGGCCTGCGCCCTGCGCATAAAATCGTTGTGCGAGGCGACCCAACTCATTCCACTTATACCCCGTTTCTGGAAAGTCGACAGGCAGCCCCCTGGCTTTGGCGTTGCACCATTTGATCACCAGCCGACTCCAACCTACCAAATAGGCGAGCAGGTCCGAGAGACTCATTGAGGTGCCCTGCGCATGCCCCGCCAGAGACGCTTCACGTGTGCGCGCAATGGGGATGTCTGCCAGGTCTGCCTCCAAACGCGAATAATTGAGGCGAATGGCCTCGATGAGTTGCTGCTTGTTTTGCGGTATCGCCACGTCACGCCTCTCCACTGAGCATCGGGCGTTTTAAATTGCTGCCTACAGTAATAGCGGGCAAGCCGACGCCCCGACATTCGTGTGGGAGCGGACTTGCCCGCAAAACGCCGCAGCGCCTTCTACCGGATCAGAGGTCTTTCTTGACCTCTTTATCAATATGCTTGCCCGCCTTGTGGCGTTCCTTGTTCAGGTGGCTGGCGCCTTTATCAATTTCCTTGCCATCATGCTTAACACCTTTGCTGATTTCCTTACCCGCGTGATCGGCGCCCTTATCCACTTCACGGACATCGTGGCGAACACCTTTCGCTACATCCCCTTCTGCTTGCGCGGCGGACATCGTCATGACGGCGGCGAAAGCAATGGCAACAGCGGCAACCGTTTTCTTGAGCATTTCAGCGCTTCCTTCAAAAGAGTGTGGAGGTTCCCACACCCCAAACATAGATGATGGCGTGCAGGTAAACCACGGTGTGAAAATAGTTTAACGCACGGTTCGGCGCTGGGTTTGCATCCAGTGTGGATGCAATGCCAGTACCCCGCCCCACGCCGGCATAGTAGCGTTGGCCATTCGACGAACTGTCTCGGTCCGTTGCATATGCCCACGGACCGGGCCTCTCACGAACTAGGAAGTCAAATGGAACATGTTCAAACCGTCAATCAAGAGGCGCTAGACCTCGCCCTGATAGCGTTTTCTCGCTACAAAATCGGTGAAATCAAGTTATTCGATTTGGAGTGCGCCATGAGTTTTGAGGCGGGCGAAGCCCTGTCGCGTAGCGGACTGGTGCGGTTCTCGATAAGCAAAATGCCGTCAGGGCGCTACCGTATCAGTGACGAAGGTGAGAATGCGATCACCGAGGCGGGCCGCGCCCGTCTTGAAGTTATCAGAGGCTAACGACGCGCCCACGGCCACGTGGGCCGCAAGCACTATGGGCGGGCCAGTTCCGCCCCTTTTTCAAGCGCCCTGATTCCAGTGCACGGCGATCGCCAGCACGGTAAACACCAACACCGCTTCGACGACCAGGTAAACCCCGTAAAAGTCTTCCGAAAACATGTAACTGAACCTGCTGGCAAGGGTCGATATTCTTTCACCCCGCGCTGGGCACGCGGTGCGAAGATCAGAGCAACTGCCGTGTGAAGAAGTTCACCCATGATCGGGGGAAACAGTGCTGAAACACTTCAGCCTTCACTCGGCGCCGGGTGGGATACCGTCCTTGTTCTTGTCTTTCAGGCGTGCCTTCTCTTCTTCGGTCGAGTGGGCAGGCACCTGGTTGTCCTGCTGGTCACGTTTTGGCTCGGTCATGTCGCTCTCCTTGGGTTGATGAGCATTGGGCACCCTGGCAGCCCGGCAGTTCGCCAAATCTTCGCGTTCATTACGGGGTAGGCCAGTTCAGCCTCTGATGGTCCACAGCTGATCGATACGTGTCGTGTAAGACTGGCTCATCATTTCTCTTTTCATACCCCAGGCAGGTACCAGCGGCACACTGGCAACCCGCAGCGTTCCCCTGCCCCACCGCTGATTGATGTCATCCATCACCTGCATCGCTCGGTCACGGGTCGGCGGCTGCCGCGCCGCGAACAGGTCACCTGAAAAGTCGCCAGGGGCTCGCAGGTCCATCAGCAGTACCTCGGCCTTGCTGTAACGAAACCCGGGCCTGAACACCCGCTCGACCGCCTGGCTGGCCAGCCGCGTCATCAACAAGGTGTCACAGGTAGGGTATGGCAGTTCAACCAGCGCGCCCTGGGCGTGATGCGCTTCATTGGGGTTGAACATGCCGGTGCGGATGCTCACGCGCATGCGCTTGCACAGCGAGCCCTGTGCCCGCAACTTTTGCGCAGCGCGCCCCACATAAGTGGCCACTGCCTGCTTGATCGACGGCAGGTCGCTCAAGCGTTCACCAAACATACGGCTGCTGCAGATCTCATGCTTGGCCATCTCCACATCCTCCAGTTCCAGGCACGGTGTGCCCCCCAGTTCACGGGCGGTCTTTTCCACCACCACACTGAACTTCTGCCGCAGGGTACGGGCGTCGGCCCTGGCAAGGTCCATTGCCGTGTAGATGCCCATGGCCTCCAGGTGGGCGGTCATCTTGCGGCCGATACCCCACACATCACTGGCCTTGGAGTTACGCAGCACCCAGTCACGCTTGACCGGGTCGGTGATATCGATCACACCGTCCGTCTGGCTCAACAGCCTCTTGGCCATGTGATTGGCCAGCTTGGCAAGCGTCTTGGTACCGGCGATGCCTACACCTACAGGGATGCCGGTGCATTGCAACACGCGAGTACGCAGGCTGTTACCGAACTGCGTGAGGCCTTGCTGAATACCTGACAGGTCGGCAAAGCACTCGTCGATGCTGTAAACCTCCAACGTCGGCACCATGCCCTCGATCAGCGTCATCACACGCTCGCTCATGTCCCCGTACAAGGCATAGTTGCTGCTGAACGCGACAACGCCATGCCGACGAAGCTTTTCCCGCGCCTGAAAGTACGGCTCACCCATTTTCACGTAAGGCTTGGCGTCGTATGACCTGGCGATCACACAGCCGTCGTTGTTGCTCAGTACCACGATCGGCGTCCTGGCCAGGTCTGGCCTGAATACCCGTTCGCAACTCGCATAGAATGCGTTGCAATCGATCAGTGCGAATATAGGCTCACTGCGCATGGTCGCGAACGCTGTAGCGCACTACGCCCCAGACCACCATATCGTCCCCTTCCCCGACATGACGTGGCGGGTAGTTACGGTTCTCGGACTTGAGCATCACCACGCCGTCACGGCGATGAAGGCGCTTGCACACCGGCTCGCTGTTCAGGGCGGCAATGACGATATCGCCGTGCTCCGGCTCACGCCCACGGTCCACGATAACGATATCGCCCGAATAGATACCCGCCCCTTGCATGCTGTCCCCTTCCACCCTCACCAGATACACATGAGGGGCGCGGATATCGAACAGCTCATCGAGGGAAATGTGCCCCTCCATATGATCTGCCGCAGGGGATGGAAAACCGGCGGGAACATGGAATGAGTAGAGCGGGAGTGAGCCAGTGCTACCGAGCGGCCAACCCAGAAAAGTGATGCTCATGGAAAGAGGTCCAATACGAACTGTATGCATATACAGTAAATCTCGCATTGGTAGCCTGGTCAATCTGGATAAGCGGATTTCAGACGGACGAGGTTGCGCTGATGGCGTTAACCTGCGAGCGGCAGTTTCAGGTGCGCAACAAGCCCCTCACGGCGCCAGTTCCAGGTGACCTCACCACCCGCGGCCCTCGCCAGCCGCTCGATCATCGTCGTGCCGAAGCCAGCCTCGCCGCTGTCTGCTGACACCTCCGGGCCCCCTGATTCGCACCAGTCCACTTGCAGCACCTGCTCGTGTATCGACCACTGGAAATGTACTAAGCCCTCCATGGCCCCCAAGGCGCCATACTTGATGGAGTTAGTGGCGAGTTCGTGGATACACAGCGCAAGTGTGTTGCGCAAGCGCGCGGGCAACGGGTGCCCGGGCCCGCTGATTCGGCATTGGGCTACATAAGGGCTCAACACCGAGCCTGCCAAAAGCGCCAGGTCGACCGCGGCCCCGTCAGGGTTGTCGAGTATTACGCCGTAAGCCCGGGACAGCGCGCCCAGCTTGGCATTGACGATGCTGGCGACACTGTCGGTGGCCGCCGTCGCCCTGGCCTCGCGGTCCGCCATGGATACCACAGCCTGCACCACCGACAGCAAGTTCTGGATGCGGTGAAGCATCTCGCGGGACAACAGCTGTTCCCGCTCAAGGGCCATGTCCAGTTCTTTGCGCAGCAAGGTCTGCTCAGTGACGTCCCTGGAAACGCAGTGAACCGACACCACCTGCCCCTGCAGATCGGTTACAGGCGTAAGCAGGTTGTCCCAGTGGAACACCCGCTGTGCAGAGGCGCTAAGGCCAGAAAACCTGGCTACCTGCCCGGCCAATGCCGCCTGCAAGGACGCTTGGGCGGATGGCTGCACGGGCACTGGCAACAAGGGAACCCACGGTAGGCCTTTAACCTGTTCAGCCGGTATTCCCAGTGCAGCGCACCCTGCCCTGTTCATTGCCAGCAAGGTGCCGTCAGGTGCCAGTATTTTCACGCAGTCGGGGGTGGCGTTGAGCATGGCATTTTGTACAGCACGTTCGGCAGCGTTGTTACCGTCATCATCAAGTTGCAATTGATCCACCGCTGCGAGCCTGCCCTGTTTACCGGCAGGCTAGAGGAATGCCAAGGCGTTCACAATAGCGCGTTGAGCGCTGCACGGGACCACTCCGGCATGAGTGCGCTATGATTCGGCCATCATCGACGGCGCGTTTTCAAAAGGGGAATGCCATGAAACCATGGATGGGGTGCGCACTGGCAGTAGTGCTGAGCGGGTGTGGCACGGTCGCGACGGTATCCGACAAGTCCAAAGCGGTGGACAACCTGGCGAAGTGGGGATCGGAATGCCGGTCGATTCCCCAAGCCTATAGCGGCGTTGCTTACCAGTTCTGCAACCTGAACAGCCCCGAACGGTCGGGCCCTCACTGGTCGGCAGATACGGTGTTCGTGGACATGGGGTTATCGGCCTTGGCGGACACGCTCTTGCTTCCGTACACCGGTTACCAGCAGCTTCGCTGGGGGAGCACGCCGGTTAGACGGTTGGCGTACTAAGGCCTAGTTGTGGGCTTCGATAAGCTGGGATGAAGAATACGGGACTGTCCATTGCAACAACCGACAGACCGGGATATCGACTCCGCTTATGCAGCACAAATGCCGGCCTCTAGCATCGTCGCGATGATGAAGGGCCCCTTTCGCGCCAGGTATTCGGCCATCCCGCCTGTGTTGCTCGCCTCCAGCTCTAGCTTCAGCGCCTGATAGTGCTGCCGAATGACAACGTTACGTTTGAGCAGGTCTCTGAAACCGAGCATGTGGGCGATCGAAACGTGACCCTGCTCACAGACGTGGAGTTTGTGCGTACGAACACCCTTCACGTTACGCCTGTAGAAATGGTGGCCCTCCGAGAGGTCACTGCCCCGCACGTATCCCAAACCCAACAATATTTCGTCCCGTGTAAGCACGTTACGATGCTCGTCTACCTCGATGAGGACGTCGATTTCCGGTTTGGCGGCTAATCCCGGCACAGCTGTACTGCCAACGTGGTGGATAGCGATCAGCTCGTCGTAGAAAGCCGAAGCAATGAGTGGCTCGTCTTTCAGATATTGGGCTGGCCAGGAAAGGCTGTAGGGCATGATCTTGCTGGTCAGTGCCATGGAAAATCCTTTTTGGTGAAGTGTCGTCCATTGGATTATTCCATGGGATGCAAGCCTCCTATCAAGCTGATCCCCGTAGCCTAGGGGATATGTTGAACCTGCCTGGCTGTTTTTTAGAGTAGGCTTGCGGATTTTCAGGACCAACGGCATATGGATCAGCCCGGACGTAGCGCAATCATCGTTGGCGCATCATCAGGAATAGGTAAAGCCCTCGCCCGCCAACTGGCCGCGAAAGGTTGGCGCTTGGGCCTTGCAGCACGGCGTCTTGATAAATTGCAGGATTTAGCCAGTCAACTGCCGACGCCTTCACTGACGTGCAGTGTCGACTTGAACAACGTAGAGGAGTGTCGACAAGCATTCGCACGAATGGCAGGACAACTAGGGCGAGTGGATCTAGTCGTGATCGGTTCCGCTACCGGTGATGTGAATCATCACTTGGACTGGACGCAAGAGCATCACACGCTAACGGTGAACGTTGTAGGTTTTGCTGCGATTGCCCAAGCCGCGTTTGAGTTGTTCGTAGACCAGGGTCGCGGACACTTGCTGGGGATCTCGTCCATTGCGAAATTTCGGGCCAGTGGCGAGGCGGCATCGTACTGTGCGTCCAAGGCTTTCGTGGCGATGTATCTGGACGGCCTACGTGACTTGGCCCATCGTCGCCAGCTGAATATCGTCGTTACTGAAGCATGCCCGGGGTTTGTAGACACCGCGTTGATGAAGGCCGATAAGCCCTTCTGGGTCGCGAGCCCAGACGAGGCGGCGCAATGCATCTACCGGGCGATTGCCAGGCAGGCCAAGCGGGTCTACGTTACCCGGCGCTGGGGTTTAATTGCCTGGCTTTTGCGGTTGTTGCCCTAGCTGAGCACGTCGACCTGCAACCTGCACCACCCATGGCACCCGTTCCTGAAAAGTTTGAAGGGTGGACATCGCGCCCGGGTCGGTAGCTGGTAAGCGTTACGCAATCACACCATGCCGCATAGATCCGCAGGTAGAACGCGCCCATCGTATCGACCAGCCCTTTGGCAATAGTGGTTTTTCCGGTTCCTGGAAGGCCGCTGAATACGATGAGCATTATCTGTATCGCGCGCCGAGCGTCACAAACCAAGCCCAGTGGATGGCGTCTCTTCAACCCATGGCATCCAAATCTGCCCACCCGGCAAGCCCGTTTGTGTTCCAACTGAGCAAAGGTGGGCTGTGGATCAACGAGCCAAGTGTTACAATCCGCCACTTCAAATCAGCGCTCGAGGCGCTGAACATCCGTGAACGCCGTCAGTACGACACCCGCCACACCTACGCAACGATGTGCCTGATGTCTGGGATGGACCCTGCGTTCATAGCGAACCGGCCTGGTCACAGCGTTGAGATGTTGCTTTCTACCTACGCGAAATGGATCAGCTCCTCCTCGGACTGGAGGGAGCTGGAGAAGCTGCCGCCCCGTGGCGATTGGCCCAAAATTGGCCCAAAACTGACACGAAGGCCTAAATACACCTCTGGAACCCCCGCAGGACAAGCACTTGATCTCCACAGCTAACATCACCATGCAGTTCGGCTCCAAGCCGCTGTTCGAAAACGTTTCGGTAAAATTCAACAATGGCAACCGCTATGGCCTGATTGGCGCCAACGGTTGTGGCAAGTCGACCTTCATGAAGATCCTTGGTGGCGACTTGGAGCCTTCCGGTGGGCAGGTCATGCTTGAACCGAACACGCGCCTGGGTAAGCTGCGCCAGGACCAGTTCGCCTACGAAGAATTTACCGTGATCGACACGGTCATCATGGGCCACAGCCAACTGTGGAAAGTGAAAGCCGAACGCGACCGCATCTACTCATTGCCAGAAATGTCCGAAGCGGACGGCATGGCCGTCGCGGAGCTGGAAACCGAGTTTGCCGAAATGGACGGCTACACCGCCGAATCCCGCGCCGGTGAGCTGCTGCTGGGCCTGGGCATCCCCCTGGAGCAGCATTTCGGCCCCATGAGCGAAGTGGCACCTGGCTGGAAGCTGCGCGTGCTGCTGGCGCAGGCACTGTTCTCGGACCCGGACGTGCTGCTGCTCGACGAGCCGACCAACCACCTGGACATCAACACCATCCGCTGGCTTGAAACCGTGCTCACCGCGCGTAACAGCACCATGGTGATCATTTCCCACGACCGTCACTTCCTGAACAGCGTGTGCACCCACATGGCTGACCTGGATTACGGCGAGTTGCGCCTGTTCCCGGGCAACTACGACGAATACATGACCGCAGCCACCCAGGCGCGCGAGCAGTTGCTGTCGGACAACGCCAAGAAAAAAGCCCAGATTGCCGAGCTGCAGACCTTCGTCAGCCGCTTCTCTGCCAACGCCTCCAAAGCCAAGCAGGCCACCTCGCGTGCCAAGCAGATCGACAAGATCCAGCTGGCCGAGGTCAAGCCGTCCAGCCGTGTCAGCCCGTTCATTCGTTTCGAGCAGACCAAAAAGCTGCACCGCCAGGCCGTGACCGTCGAGAAGATGGGCAAAGCATTCGACGACAAGGTGCTGTTCAAGGACCTGGGCTTCACCATCGAAGCCGGCGAGCGTGTTGCCATCATCGGCCCCAACGGCATTGGCAAGACCACCCTGCTGCGCACACTGGTCGGTGAAATGACGCCAGACAAAGGCGAAGTGAAGTGGACCGACAGCGCCGAGGTTGGCTACTACGCCCAGGACCACGCCCACGACTTCGAAGAGGACATGAGCCTGTTCGACTGGATGGGCCAGTGGACGTCCGGCGAGCAGGTCATCCGGGGCACCTTGGGCCGCATGCTGTTCTCGAACGATGAAATCCTGAAATCGGTCAAGGTCATCTCCGGGGGTGAGCAGGGCCGCATGCTGTTCGGCAAGCTGATCTTGCAGAAACCGAACGTGCTGGTGATGGACGAGCCGACCAACCACCTGGACATGGAATCAATCGAGGCACTGAACCTGGCGCTGGAAAACTACCCGGGCACCCTGCTGTTCGTCAGCCACGACCGGGAGTTCGTGTCCTCCCTGGCTACCCGCATCATCGAATTGTCTGCCGACGGCGTGGTGGATTTCAGCGGTACCTACGACGATTACCTGCGCAGTCAGGGCGTACTGGGTTGATGCACTGCGGCTGAGCGCTCGGCGGGCTCCGGCACGCCCAGCGCCTGGCCAAAGAACACGGCCGTGTCACGTTGCAGCGAATGGTGGATATGCCGACGGTCTACGCCGTCGGCATCCTTGCACAGCGCCGGCATGCGGGCAGACTGCTCTGCATCGCAGTGGGCCATGAACACGAAATGGCCGGCGCCTGCCAGCAGTCGATAGTCAGGTGAGTCCGGCAGCTTGCGGGCCAAGGCTTCTGCGTTGCGGTCAACAGCCACCAGCTGATCGCTGTCACCACTGTAGATCAATGCGGGCACGTGCACATCGGCCAGGGCATGGCGGCCAAACAGCAGGCTAAGCGGTGCCATGAGCATCACCGCCCCCACCCGCGCATCGGCTTGTGGGGTCAACTCGCTTCGGTCAGCAATCAATACCCCATGGGTCTTGCACGCATCGGCATCGTTGGGGCGTTCCAGGCAGTATTGCCGAAGGCGGTCCAGATCGGGGCGAGCACCCGACAGGATCAACGCGGTCTCACCGCCGGCCGAATAGCCGATCACGCCTACCTTCCCTTCATTCAGATACGGCCCCAGCAAGGCATCATCACGCGCAGCGGTGATGGCGGCGCTGATTTGCAGAGGCCGGCCGTACAGATTGCTCAGCGTGCCCAAACGGCTATGGTCGCGCGCGTTGTCGCCAGGGTGCACGACCGCAACCACGACGAAACCCTGCCGTGCCAGCGACGTGGCCAGGTAATGCAGGGCCAATGGGCTGCCGGTGTTGCCGTGGGAAAGTACCAACAGTGGAAACCGACCCAAGGCAACCGGTGCTTCGTCTGCAACGTCCAGCGGGTAGCCATCCAGGCGGCTTGCGTGCGCCTGACCCGTCGCGGGGTAGAAAGCCAAGGCCTGCATGGGGCGAGCATCCACAGGGTCAGCGAGTGTCATGTGGTGCAACCCGGCTACCCAAGGGCTAGCCTCGGCACGGGCGAGAAGCCCACCGAGCAATGCCAGTGCCATCAAGCAGCGAGTGAGAGTCATCGGCCGCCAGCTCCACGTGCGCCTTACCTGCTCCAGCATAGCCCTGCCGTGGCCTGCTGCAGGTGAAAACTCGATGAAAAAATGACGGTGCAAGGTTGCAGCGGCAGGTTGCATTTGTGCCGGCCATCGAACCCGTGGCATACATGCAGGTCAACCTGAAGTTATCGTCACGCGCCCTTGAAGGAGAGTCGCCCATGAGCAAACACGCCTACGTACCGCCCAAGGTCTGGCGCAACGAAGCAGCATCCGGCGGCCAGTTCGCCAGCATCAACCGCCCCGTTGCAGGCCCCACCCACGAAAAGGAACTGCCTGTCGGCAAGCAACCGCTGCAGCTTTACTCGCTGGCCACGCCCAACGGGGTGAAGGTCACGATTGCGCTGGAAGAGTTACTTGCCCTTGGCCACGAAGGTGCCGAGTACGACGCCTGGTTGATCCGCATTGGTGAGGGCGATCAGTTCTCGAGCGGTTTCGTACAGGTCAACCCCAACTCCAAGATCCCCGCCTTGCTCGACCAAAGCGTTGAGCCCCCGGTGCGGGTGTTCGAGTCAGGGTCGATTTTGCTGTACCTGGCCGAAAAATTTGGCGCGCTGCTGCCACAGGCACCGGCAGAACGTACCGAAACCCTCAATTGGCTGTTCTGGCAGATGGGCGCAGCGCCCTACCTGGGTGGCGGCTTTGGCCACTTCTACGTGTACGCCCCGGAAAAGATCGAATATGCCATCAATCGCTTTACCATGGAGGCCAAACGCCAGCTGGACGTATTGAATCGCCGCCTGGGCGAAAGCCGCTACCTGGGCAGCGAGCAGTACAGCATCGCCGACATTGCCGTGTGGTCCTGGTATGGGCAGTTGGTACTGGGCACCGTGTACAACGCAGCGGAGTTTCTGGCGGTAGACGAATACCCCCATGTATTGCGCTGGGCCAAGGAGATTGCCGAGCGGCCGGCAGTACAACGTGGTACACGGGTAAACCGTACTTGGGGTGATGAAGACAGCCAGGTTGCTGAACGCCATTCGGCCAGCGATCTGGACTGATTTACGCAACCACTGCCCGTGATAAGGCAGCAACCGGAGGGATGCTGCCCATCTGAAGATGCACGTTGAGAACGTGCAGTGTGGCGCCCCCTCCAACAACAATGCCCCTCTGCACGCACCCATTTGCCCCTGCGCAAGCCTGCGCCCGCGAACCCCTTCTTGTACACTCCCCGCACTAGCCCCAACCCGCATTTTTGGTGAACGCATGATCGAGGTAACCGAGGTTTCCATTGCCGCACTGCGCGAGGCGCTCGAAGCGGGCCGCACGACAGCAGTCGAATTGGTCAAGGCCTACCTGGCGCGTATCGAGGCATACGATGGCGCAGACACCGCCACTGCCCTCAACGCCGTGGTAGTGCGCAACCCGCAGGCCCTGGCGGAGGCCGAGGCCTCGGACGCCCGGCGTGCGCAGGGCAAGCTGCTTGGCCCGCTCGACGGCATCCCGTACACCGCCAAAGACAGCTATTTGGTAAAAGGCCTGACGGCGGCGTCCGGCAGCCCGGCCTTCAAGCACCTGGTCGCACAGCGCGACGCCTTTACCATCGAGCGCCTGCGCGCTGCCGGCGCCATTTGCCTGGGCAAGACCAACATGCCGCCCATGGCCAACGGCGGCATGCAGCGCGGCGTCTACGGCCGAGCCGAGAGCCCGTACAATGCCGACTACCTCACCGCCCCGTTTGCATCGGGCTCGTCGAACGGTGCCGGTACTGCTACTGCAGCCAGTTTCAGCGCCTTCGGGCTGGCCGAAGAAACCTGGTCCAGCGGCCGAGGGCCTGCGTCCAACAACGGGCTGTGCGCCTATACCCCGTCCCGAGGCGTCATCTCGGTGCGGGGCAACTGGCCGCTCACCCCGACCATGGATGTGGTGGTGCCTTACGCACGGACCATGGCCGACTTGCTGGAAATCCTTGACGTAGTGGTGGCCGACGACGCCGACCCTCGTGGCGACCTGTGGCGCCTACAACCTTGGGTGCCCATTCCGGCCCCCTCCGAGGTGCGCCCAGCCTCGTACCCGGCGCTGGCTGCCAAGGCCGATGCACTCAAGGGCAAGCGCTTTGGTGTACCGCGCATGTACATCAATGCCGATGAACAGGCTGGCACCTCGGAGAAGCCCGGCATTGGCGGCCCGACCGGCCAACGCATCCACACCCGCGCCAGCGTCATCGCGCTGTGGCAGCAGGCCCGCAAGGCACTGGAGGCTGCGGGTGCCGAGGTGGTCGAGGTGGATTTCCCTCTGGTGTCCAATTGCGAGGGCGACCGGCCAGGGGCACCCACCGTATACAACCGGGGTATCGTCAGCCAAGCATTCTTGCACGACGAACTGTGGGAGCTGTCGGGGTGGGCGTTCGATGACTTCCTGCGCGCCAACGACGACCCCGCACTGAATCGCCTGGCCGACGTAGATGGCCCGCAGATCTTCCCGCACGACCCGGGCACCCTGCCCAACCGTGAGGATGACCTGGCGGCTGGCATGGACCAATACGTACTCATGGCCAAGCGCGGCCTCAAAACCTGGGACCAGATCGACACCCTGCCGGACGGCCTGCGTGGCCTGGAGAAAACCCGCAAGCTGGACCTTGAAGACTGGATGGACAGCCTTGGCCTGGATGCGGTGCTGTTCCCAACCGTGGCAGACGTGGGCCCGGCCGATGCCGACGTTAACCTGGCGTCAGCGGACATCGCCTGGAGCAACGGTGTCTGGGTCGCCAATGGCAACCTGGCCATCCGTCATTTGGGCGTCCCCACCGTGACGGTGCCAATGGGCGTGATGGCTGATATAGGTATGCCCGTGGGCCTGACCTTCGCCGGGCGCGCCTACAGCGACAATGCGCTGTTAACCTACGGCGCTGCGTTCGAAGCTACCGGGCTCCGCCGCATGATTCCGCCTCGCACGCCCCCACTTGGCTGAGCCTCTGGCAACCGTTACCCAAACGGCCATCGCGCAGGTCAACATTTTGTGTAAATATGCACATATTGTTGAGCTGCGTGAAACCAATGCCCATCGAACCTGACGACGAACGCCGCATCACCCTGACCGTGCTCAAGGCCGCCTTACAGGCCATGGGGAGCGTCGCTGCGCGGAACATGGAAATTCTCCTGCATGACCTCGAGCAACCGGAGCGATCCGTCATTGCAATCGTCAACGGGCACTTGTCTGGCCGTCGCATCGGCAGCCCTATCCTGGCAGCCCCCGAGCAGGACCAAGGTTTCAAGGCGCTGATGCAGGCCACGGCCGACCAGCGCGGCAGTGAGCCCATCGTGCTGCCGGATTACCCCACGCAACTGAAGGGTCGAAGCCTGCGAAGCGCGACAGCCATTTTTCGTGACAGCAATGGCAAGGCATTTGCCAGCCTGTGCATCAACACCGACGTCACCGGTCTGGACGCCGCCATGGCGTTTCTGCAGCAGTTCCAGCCACTGGGCGCGGTGCCCGTCACTCAGGAGGCCGCGGACATCGAGGTGCTGATGGCCGACATAATGCAGGCCGCACTGCAGCGCAGCGGCCAAGGCCGCATGACCAAACAAGCCAAGATCGACGCCGTGCGGGTGATGCAGGAGCGCGGGCTGTTCATCGTCAAAGGCGGCGTGGAAAAAGCCGCCGCCGCCCTGGGTGTGACCCGCTACACCATCTACAACTACCTCGAACAACTGCGCGGAGCCAGCCAGTGACCTTGCACATCCCCACCCCTTTGATCGAATCGCGCCCGTTGTCCCAGGCCTGCGGCAGCAATGTGTGGCTGAAACTCGACGCCCTGCAACCCAGCGGCTCGTTCAAGCTGCGCGGCGTGGGCCATGCCTGCGAAGTGCACCACGCCCGGGGGGCCCGTCGCTTCGTGTCATCGTCGGGGGGCAATGCAGGCCTGGCGGTGGCTTATGCGGGGCGCAAGCTGGGCGTGCCGGTGACCGTGGTGGTGCCAGAGACCACCACCGAGCGGGCGAAAGAACTGCTGCGCCAGGAAGACGCCGAGGTGATCGTCCACGGCAGCGCCTGGCACGAGGCCAATGCCCTGGCGCAAACGTTGGTAGGCGCCGATGCGGCTTTCATTCACCCGTTCGATGACCCCTTGCTGTGGGCCGGCCATGCCAGCCTGGTGGATGAGGTGGCGCAAACCGGCTTGAAACCTGATGCCGTGGTGCTTTCGGTGGGCGGCGGCGGGCTGTTGAGCGGGGTGGTCGAGGGGCTGCAGCGCAATGGGTGGGTGGATGTGCCGGTAGTGGCGGTAGAAACCGAAGGTGCCGCGTCGCTGCATGCCGCTATGCACGCCGGCCACCCCGTGGAGTTGCAGCAGCTCACCTCTATCGCCACGAGCCTGGGCGCGAAGCGGGTGGCCGATCAGGCGTTGACCTGCACCCGGCAGCATCCCGTTGTCAGCCAGTTGGTCAGCGACAACCAAGCCGTGCAAGCTTGCCAGCAGTTCTTGCACGACCATCGCCTGCTGGTGGAGCCGGCCTGCGGTGCCGCCCTGGCGCTCGCCTACAGCGCCCAGGCGCTGGCCGCGTATCGCACTGTACTGATAGTGGTGTGCGGCGGCGCCACAGCCACGCTGGCGCAGATACAGGCCTGGGCTGCTGCAACCCGGCCTCAGTGATAAAAAAGCCCGTGGCAAGCACGGGCAACTGAGCAGCAACGCAGTAACCTGTGTTTCATCCCTTTTTCAGCGCCTGTTCCTTGTGCATGGCCAGGTGCCCGGTCTTGTCACTCTTGACCTCGTATTGCGGCTCGTCCTTGGAACAATGGCGCTGGCGCCCGCAGAACTCCACATCCTGGGTATGCACCTTCACCACAGTACCGTGGATGGTGCCGGCTTCTGAATTCCACTGCACCTTGTCACCTGCCTTGTATGTGTGACTCATCGGATTCTCCTGACTGCAGGCTTGGCACGATTGAGATCGTCATATCCAGTTGTTTTACTGAGCCCGCTGTCAGCCAAAAAATTCCTTCGCACTGGTCATACCCGGACGAAATGCGATTGCACCCTTTCGGTCTGCAGCAAGTGAAGGCACAATGCGTGTCCTTTTTTTGGCCGGCCTGGCCGGGGGCCTCTAAATGATCAAAACGCCGTACTACCTCATCGACAAAATCAAGCTGCTCGGCAACATGGAGAAGATCGCCTACGTGCGCGAACACTCCGGTGCCAAGGCGCTGCTCGCCCTCAAGTGCTTTGCGACCTGGTCGGTGTTCGACCTGATGCAACAGTACATGGACGGCACCACCTCTTCGTCGCTTTACGAGCTCAAGCTCGGGCACCAGAAGTTCGCCGGCGAAACACACGCCTACAGCGTGGCGTGGGCGGACGACGAAGTAGAGGAAATGCTGGAGAACTGCGACAAGATCATCTTCAACTCCATCGGCCAGCTGCAGCGTTTTGCTGCTCAGTCCGAAGGCAAGGTGCGCGGGCTTCGCGTGAACCCGCAGGTCAGCAGTTCCGACTACGCGCTGGCCGACCCGGCTCGCCCGTTCAGCCGCCTGGGCGAATGGGACCCGGCGAAGATCGAGCAGGTGATCGAGCAGGTCTCGGGCTTCATGTTCCACAACAACTGCGAGAACGGCGACTTCAGCCTGTTCGACAAGATGCTGTCGCACATCGAACAACGCTTCGGCCACCTGTTGCACAAAGTGCAGTGGGTGAGCCTGGGCGGCGGCGTGCACTTCACCGGTGAAGGCTATGCACTGGACGCGTTTTGCGCACGCCTGAAGGCGTTCTCGGAAACCTACGGCGTACAGGTCTACCTGGAGCCGGGTGAAGCCGCGATCACCCAGAGCGCCTCGCTGGAAGTGACTGTGCTCGACACCTTGTACAACGGCAAGCACCTCGCCGTGGTCGACAGCTCGATCGAAGCACACATGCTCGACCTGCTGATCTACCGCCTCAATGCCAAGATGGCGCCCAACGACGGCGAGCACACCTACATGGTTTGCGGCAAGTCATGCCTGGCCGGCGATATCTTTGGCGAGTACCAGTTCGACCGCCCATTGGCCATCGGCGACCGCCTGTCGTTTGTCGACGCGGCGGGCTACACCATGGTCAAGAAGAACTGGTTCAACGGCCTGAAAATGCCATCCATCGCGGTCAAACAACTCGACGGCAGCGTCGAGGTCGTACGCGAGTTCGGTTTTGAAGATTACGTTTCCAGCCTGTCGTAAGACGGGCACAGCGAGTAAGGAGCAACAGGTAAATTGAAGAAGAACGTTCTTATCATTGGTGCAGGAGGTGTCGCCAAGGTGGTGGCCCACAAGTGCGCGCAGCATAACGACGAACTGGGTCGTATTGCCATCGCGTCACGGAACATCTCCAAATGCCAGGCCATCATCGACAGCGTCAAGGCCAAGGGTAGCCTCAAGGTACCCGCCGACATCCAGGCCTTCTCGCTCAATGCCCTCGATGTCGAGGCCACCAAGGCCCTGATCCGCGAGACCGAGTCGCAGATCGTGATCAACGTAGGCTCCGCCTTCCTCAACATGTCGGTGCTGCGTGCCTGTATCGATACGGGTGTGGCCTATCTGGACACCGCCATCCACGAAGAGCCGGGCAAGATCTGCGAGACCCCGCCGTGGTACGGCAACTACGAGTGGAAACACCTCGAAGAGTGCCAGGCCAAGAACATTACTGCCATTCTCGGCGTCGGTTTCGACCCGGGTGTGGTGAACAGCTACGCCAAGCTGGCGCAGCAGCAATACTTCGACCGCATCGACTCGATCGACATTCTCGACGTCAATGCCGGTTCGCATGGCAAGTACTTCGCCACCAACTTCGACCCGGAAATCAACTTCCGCGAGTTCACCGGGCAAGTGTGGAGCTGGCAGAACAGCCAGTGGACCAGCAACACCATGTTTGAAGTCAAGCGCACTGACGACCTGCCGGTGGTAGGGTCGCAGAACCTGTACCTGACCGGTCATGACGAAGTGCACTCGATCTCGAAGAACCTCGACGTGCCAAACGTGCGTTTCTGGATGAGCTTCGGCGAGCACTACATCAATGTGTTCACGGTGCTGAAAAACCTTGGCCTGCTCAGCGAGCAACCCGTCAAAACCGCCGAAGGGCTCGAAGTGGTGCCGCTCAAGGTGGTCAAGGCCGTGCTGCCAGACCCGGCCTCGCTTGCCCCGGGCTACACCGGCAAGACCTGCATCGGTGACCTGGTCAAAGGCACCAAGGATGGCCAGCCGCGGGAAGTCTTCATCTACAACGTGGCCGACCACGAAGAAGCCTACGCCGAAACCGACAGCCAAGGCATTTCCTACACCGCAGGCGTACCGCCGGTGGCAGCTGCCTTGTTGGTGGCCCGTGGGGAGTGGGATGCCAAGCGCATGGTCAACGTCGAAGAGCTACCAGCAGAGCCGTTCCTCAAGGCGCTGGACGTGATGGGCCTGCCAACCCGCGTCAAGGATGAAAAAGGCGACCGTCCATGGGACGCTGAAGCCTGAGCAACACCCAGGGGGCGCCAATAAGGCGCCCCTTTCTTTTGGCCGCCATCAGTGCGCCCCTTCGCACCCGCCTCACCTAGGTCATATTAAGTAAACAACGCTGTGCCATGTTCTGACGGTGTTCTCGCCTTGGGGCTGTCAGATGAAAGTGTCGGTGTTCGGTACCGGATACGTTGGCCTTACCCAGGCCGTGTGCCTTGCTCAGGTTGGGCATACGGTAATGTGCATGGATGTGGATACGGACCGGGTTCAAGCCCTCGGCCAGGGTAGTTGCCCACTGTTCGAGCCAGGCCTGCCGGCCATGCTCCAGCACAACCTGGCATGCGGGCGCTTGCAGTTTACTGCCGATGCTGGCCAAGCCACCCACCACGCTGCTGTTCTGTTCATTGCGGTCGGCACCCCTGCCCTGGCCGACGGCAGCGCAGATTTGGCCCAGGTAATCAGCGTTGTCGATAACATCGTCGAGCACGCCGTCGGGCCTAAGGTGATCGTCAACAAATCCACCGTACCGGTCGGAACGGTAGACCTCATCAAAGCGCGCATTGGGCAAGCCGTGAGCGATGCCGGCCGCTTTCAGGTGATCAGCAACCCCGAGTTCCTGAAGGAAGGCTCTGCGGTAGACGACTGCATGCGCCCAGAGCGCATCATCATCGGCGGTGCAGGGCCAAACGCGCTTGCCCTGCTGCGCGAGCTCTACCTGCCGTTCAGCCGCAACCGGGAAAAACTGATGGTGATGGACGCACGCAGTGCCGAAATGAGCAAATACGCGGCGAACTGCATGCTGGCCACGAAAATTTCTTTCATGAACGAAATGGCCAGCCTGGCCGAGCACCTGGGTGCCGACATCGAGATGGTGCGCCGGGGCATAGGCTCCGACTCGCGTATCGGCTACGACTTCATCTATGCGGGCTGCGGGTTTGGCGGTTCGTGTTTCCCTAAAGACCTGCAGGCCCTGCGCCACAGTGCAGAGCAGGCAGGCTTGCAACCGCAGATCCTGCAAGCTGTTGAGCAGGTGAATGAACGGCAGAAAGGCCTGCTCTTTGCCAAGATCCAACAGCATTATCCAGCAGGTATTGGCGGCAAGGTGTTTGCGGTATGGGGGCTGGCGTTCAAACCCAATACCAATGACATCCGCGAAGCACCTAGCCGCGTGCTGCTGGAGGCACTGTGGGCCGCAGGGGCCCGTGTACAAGCACACGACCCGCAGGCCATGGATGATATCCACCGGTTGTACGGCGCTCAACCCCACCTCACCTTGGCAGCCAGCAAGGAGCATGCGTTAGCAGGCGCTGATGCGTTGGTGATCGTCACCGAGTGGCAGGACTATCGGGTCCTCAACCTTGAAACAGTACCCGGGCAACTGGCCGATCGTGTGGTATTCGATGGTCGCAACCTGTACGAACCCGAACACATGGCCAGCGCCGGCTTGACGTATTACGGCATTGGGCGTGGAGAACGGGTGTCTGCATTCGGCTCTTGATGAAAAGCGTCCGTTTCTGACCAATTTTGTCGGATTTCTTACAGGCGGCTGTCAGGACGCTTGCAATCCGCCCCAGCCCTAAATACTGTATGAATAGTCAGTATAAAGGGTCAGCGCCATGCAACTCATTGCCAAACTCGGCATTCTTGCCGATGCCGCCAAATACGATGCGTCCTGCGCCAGCAGCGGTGCGCCCAAGCGAAATTCGCGGGGTGGTGACGGCCTTGGCGCAACCAATGGCATGGGCATCTGCCACAGCTACACGCCCGACGGCCGCTGCGTATCGCTGCTGAAAATATTGCTGACCAATTTTTGCCTGTACGACTGCCAATACTGCGTGAACCGCCGCTCCAGCAACGTGCCCCGCGCACGCTTCAGCCCCGAGGAAGTGGTACGCCTGACGCTGGATTTTTACCGGCGCAACTGCATCAGCGGCTTGTTCCTGAGTTCCGGCATCATTCGCTCCGCAGACTACACCATGGAACAGCTGATACGGGTTGCGCGGCTGCTGCGCGAAGAACACAGCTTTCGCGGCTATATCCACCTCAAGACCATCCCCGACGCCGACCCGCTGCTGATTGAAGAAGCCGGCCGCCTGGCGGACCGCCTAAGTGTGAATATCGAACTGCCAACGGACGAAAGCCTCCAGCGCCTGGCGCCAGAAAAGCATGCGCACACCATTCGCCAGGCCATGGGGGTGATCCACCAAGGGCAGCAGGCGGTGGCGAACGAGCCGAAAGCGCCACGCTTTACGCCCGCCGGTCAAAGCACCCAGGTTATCGTGGGAGCAGACAGCACCGATGACAGCACCTTGCTGCGCAATGCCGAATCGCTGTACCAAGGCTATGGGCTCAAGCGTGTGTATTATTCCGCCTTCAGCCCTATCCCCGACAGCCCGGGCAGCGTACCGCTGGCGGCGCCGCCATTGCTGCGTGAGCATCGGCTGTACCAAGCCGACTTCCTGTTGCGCGGTTATGGTTACAAGGCTGGGGAGCTGCTGGGCCAGGCCGGGAACCTGGCCCTCGATATCGACCCCAAGCTGGCTTGGGCCCTGGCCAACCGGGAGGTATTCCCGTTGGACGTGAACCGTGCCGAACCCGCCCTGCTGGCACGCATCCCGGGGATAGGCCTGCGCAGCGTACAACGCTTGGTAGCGCTGCGGCGAGAGCGGCGCATTCGTTACGACGACCTCATTCAGCTGCGCTGTGTGCTGGACAAGGCCAGGCCCTTCATCGTCACCAGCGATTACCGCCCAGCCCAGGCCGACTTGCGCAGCGGGCTATTGCGCGCCCGCCTTCGTGAACCTCAAGCACCCGTGCAGATGGGGCTGTGGGGGTGATAGCGCTGGATTGCGACAACCTGTTCAGCACCTGGCGTTCGCAGGCGCGTATGCTGTTGAGCCACGGCGTCGATCCTTCGCAGGTCACCTGGTCCCAAGGCCCGGTGGCTGATCTGTTGGCAGAGGCAGTGGCGCTACCTGAAGTTCAGGGGCCGTTCCGCGCATCCATCCCCGCTGCCTTGCTTGGCCAGCTGGAGCAGGCCTCCCGTTATCACGGGGAACAGCGCTGGAATTTTCTGTACGAGGTGCTGTGGCGCGTGGCCCACGGCGACCGCACCGCCATGTTGGCGGGTGATCGACTGGGCAGTGAACTGCACCGGCGCATCAAGCAGGTGAGCCGCGAGGCGCACCATCTGCATGCGTTTCTGCGCTTCGTACCCCTGCCAGAATCATTGGTGGGCCCTTTGCAACTGGACCTGGTGGCCTTCCATGAGCCGGCACACGATATTCTGCAAAGCGCCAGTGGGCATTTTGCAGACCGGCTGGGGCGCTTGCGCTGGTTGATCGCAACACCCCGGGACGGCATTCGGTTCGATGGGCAGGCGTTCGATTATCAAAGGCAGTGCCCTGCGCTATGGCAGCAGTGGGCGCGCAATGCTGATGACCCAGGCGCCGAACTGTGGCGTACGTATTATCGCCATACGTTCAACCCAGCCAGGCTCAACCCGGATGCCCTGCGCTTGCACATGCCAGGCCGGTTCTGGCGGCATCTGCCGGAGGGCATGCTCATTCCCCAGCTTGAAGGCCTGGCGCGGCAAGGTAAACAGCGGGATGGGCAGGCTCAGGAAGTGGCGGCCCAGGGCGGGAAAACGATCAGCGCCATGAAGCGTGGGGTATTGGCCGCTAAGCCTCCGGCTCAGTGACTGGCACCGGCTTCGCCGGTGGCTGCGACCTCCCTGGGCGAGCAAATGTTTTCCATGAAATCTTGAAGACGACGCAATCCGTGTGGAAGCGGGTTTACCCGCGAAGCAGACAACGCGGTGTGTGGCACCGGCTTTGCCGGTGTTCGCGGGCAAGCCCGCTCCCACAGTGATTGCGCTAACTTGTAGATTGTTGTGGAAGACAGTTGCTCCCACAGGTTGCCCCACTGCTAACTCAACAAATAAAGCCGGCTTGCTGGCAATGCAGTGCAGCGCGGCCCGCCAGCCTCAACCGAACAACCGCTCCAGGCAGCCAATACGCTTCTTGTACACGCGGCGCGCCTCCAGTGCCTGGTCCATGGTCACAGCCAGAAACCGTGCCTGTTGGTTGGGTTGCATCTGCCCCACCAGGTCCAGGTCAGCACTGATCACCGTGCCGATCATGGCATAGCCCCCGCCAGACACCGCATCGCGGTGCAGAATGATGGGCTCCAGCCCTGCCGGCACCTGGATCGAACCGATGGGGTAACAGCTGTCGACGATGTTGGACGGGTCAGACCCTGCGCCGAAGGGCTGCTCCCGCGGCTCGAAGCCCAAAGCGCCGCCCCCTTTGTAGCGGTAGCCAATACGGTCAGCCTCGGAGCCTACCGTCCAGGCGTCCGTGAAAAACCGGCGGGCCGCTGCCTCGGTCAACCGGTGGTAGTAGAGCCCCGGCACCACCCGCAGCACCACCTCGCCCCCCAACGCCTGGCGCAGAGCCATGGGCAGGCTGGCATTGACGCGGCCCTTGCCGCTGGGTACGCCCACCGCAAGGCCGTCCCCGGCCATCAGCTTGCGCCCCTGAAAACCGCCCAGGCCACCCAACGCGTAAGTGGAGCGGCTGCCCAGCACTTCAGGTACATCGATGCCACCGGCCACTGCCAGGTACGCCCGGGCGCCCGCCGTCGGGAAGCCAAACCGCAGCACCTGCCCGGCACGCACGGCGAACGAGGTATCGGGGCGCTGCTCACGGCCGTCGACCAGCACGGCCATCTGCGCACCACACACTGCCACCAAAGCATCCTGTACAAACTCAAGTTCAGGCCCCACCAACGCGCATTCGATGCAGGCGGCGCCAGCCGGGTTGCCCACCAGGTGATTGGCGGCCCGCAAGGCGTACTGGTCCAGCGCACCCGACGGCGGAATGCCCAGGTGATAGAACCCCTCGCGCCCCAGGTCTTGCACAGAGCTGGCCAGGCCGGGTTTGAGAACCTTGATCATGCCAGTGCCTCCTGCAGCGACTTGGGGTACCCCGCGGGGTCTGCCAGGAAGGCATCCAGGGAAAACGCCACCGGGCGGATGCGCAGATCGAAAATCCCTTGCTCCACCTCCGCCACCGCCTGGTCGTACGCGGCACGGTCCATGGGTTTGAACTGCACGATGTCACCGGGGCGGAAAAACACCATGTGCTCCTTCAAATAGCCAAGCGCTTGCTGAGGGTCATAGATGGGCGCGGGCGTGACGCCGAACATCTGATAACCCCCTGCCCCACGTACCGAATAGATGCAACCGAAGCAGCCACCGTGGCCCAGGGTAAGCCTGGGGGTGTCGGTGCGCGGGCGCAGGTACTTCGGCACCTGTAATTGCCGCTCGCGCTCCACCATCTGGAACATGAACGGCAGGCCCGCCACAAAGCCGACCATGGACACGAACCAGGGCGCACCGCTGTGGGCCTCTATAAACGCATCCACCCCCTGCAGGCCATTGATCCGGGCAGCGTATTCGAGGTCAGTGCTGTCTGGGTCTTGATGGCGGTCGCGAAAGCGCATCAGGGTTTCGTGGGTCCACGGGTCGTTGTACAGCACCGGAATTTCGATGATGCGGGTGTGCAGCGAGCGTTCGGCAATCGCCTGGGCCTCGGCACCCTGCACGGCGTGCAGCAGGGCCTGCGGCGCGATGCGGTCCGGGTCGAAGCGGATCTGGAACGAGGCGTTGGCCAGGCAGATGTCCAGCACACCGTCTAGGGCAAGGCGCTCCACCGCACGGGTGATGGCCATGCCTTTGAAAAAGGCCTCGAGCGACATGCTGTCGCTCACTTCGGCGAACAGGTGCTCGTCAGCGCCGAAGCTGTAACGGACGGGGGTTGAAGTGAGCGATTCGGCCATGACTGTTCCTTTTTTTGGAGTCTTTGTAGAAAGGCAGGCAAAAGCAACTGTGGCAGGCTCCGGCTTGTGTGCGCTGGCTGGCCGTGTTTTCTAGCGTGGCGCACGCACTTCGATGCCTGCGACCCTCAACGCTTCACGGGTAGCTTCAACCAGGTCCAACGCCCCAGGCGTGTCGCTGTGCAGGCAGATGGAATCGAATGCGATTGCCAGGTCCTGGCCTTCAACAGTTCGCACAATACCCTGCTGGCAGGCCCGCACCACGCGCTCGGCCACGGCTGCAGGTTGCAATGCGCGAACATTGCGTGTGAACACGATCGAGCCGCTCGCATCGTACTCGCGGTCGGCATAGAACTCGCGAATCACAGGCTGGCCGAGCTGTTGAGCGACACGGCAGATTGCCGAGCCCGGCATGCAGTACAGCAGCAGGGTTGGCTCGACCGCCTGCAGGTTCTGCACCAGTAACCGCGCGGCTTCTTCGTCCCGTGCCAGGTGCATGTACAGCGCCCCATGGGGCTTGACGTGCTGCAGGCTTACGCCCTGGGCGCGGGCGATTTCACGCAGAGCCCCTAGCTGGTAAAGGATGTCGTCCACCAGTTCCTGAGCCGTGGCGTTGATATGGCGGCGCCCAAAGCCAACCAGGTCGCGAAACCCCGGGTGCGCCCCAACCGCCACCCCAAGCGCCTTGGCCCGGGCAACAGTGCGGCGCATGGTGCCTGGGTCTCCGGCATGGAAGCCGGTCGCGATATTGGCCGAGCTGATGTGCGTCATCAGTTCGTTGTCCACGCCGTCGCCGATAGTCCAGGGCCCGAACCCTTCACCCATGTCGGAATTGAAGTCCACCACCTGCATAAGCCTGCCTCCCGGCACTTGTGACTGCATGCCTGCCACGGTAGATTCCTACCACCCCCTTGGGAAGATCTATAAACAGAGGGGGTATCTTCGGAAAATCAGATACCCGTGGAGCTGTAGGCTTGTCCCTTACCTTGCGTCAGGTTCGCTATTTTGTGGCCACCGCCGAAATCGGCCAGATCTCTCAGGCTGCCATCCACCTGAATATCTCGCAGTCCGCCATCACCACCGCCATCAAGGAACTGGAGGCGCTACTGGGTACCCTGCTGTTTCAGCGCTCTGTCCAGGGCATGAGCCTGACCGAGGCCGGGCGGCACTTTCTCAACCGTGCCTACGGGATTCTGCGCAGCGTAGACGATGCATTGAACAGCCCGCTGCCGGATGGGCGCGCCAGCGGCTTGCTACGCCTGGCGGCCAGCTACACCGTCATCGGCTACTTTTTGCCCCATCACTTGCAGCGCCTTGAGCACTGGCACCCCGACGTCACCCTGGAACTCTACGAACAGGAGCGCAGCGCCATCGAGCACGGCCTGCTCGATGGCCGCTTCGACATGGCCGTCGTACTCACGGCCAACCTCACCCACCCGGACATCGTCTCTGAAACCCTGTTCAACTCCGAGCGCCGGCTATGGTTGCCCGGGCAACACCCCTTGTGCGAGCGCTCGGCGGTGAGCTTGGAAGACGTGGCAGGCGAACCCTTCATCCTGCTGACGGTCGATGAAGCCGAGCACAGTGCCATGCGTTACTGGAAGCAAGCCGGCCAGCGGCCCAACGTACGGGTGCGGACCAGCTCGGTAGAGGCCGTGCGCAGCATGGTTGCCAATGGCAGCGGCGTGGCGATTTTGTCGGACCTGGTGCACCGCCCTTGGTCACTGGAAGGCAAGCGCATCGAGACGTTGACCATCAGCAACCCGGTGCCACCCATGAGCGTGGGCCTGGCCTGGCACCGCGAGCGCGCCTTCAGCCCGGCCATGCAGGCTGTGCGTAATTACTTCCGCGATGCCTTCCTGGCGCCACAGCAGTTGGCAACGCGGCGCTGAGGGCAAACGCGCATACAGGCCGAACGTTCCGCGTGCGTCGCCGTCATAACCTGAGCCGGTGCCGACACGCAAAGAGGACGCGACATGACCCAACCCGACCCGTCATACGTCAAATGGCTTGAAGAGCGTTCCATGCTCAAGGCTTCCCAGGAACGTGCCAGCCTGTATTCCGGGCAGTCGCGGCTTTGGCAGCAACCCTATGCCGAAGCGCAGCCCCGCCGCGCTACCGAGATCGCCTCGGTGTGGCTGACCGTGTACCCGGACGCGATTATCGCGCCTGAAGGTTGTTCGGTACTGGGCGCACTGGCCCACGAGGCGCTGTGGAAGCGCCTGTCAGAAATCGGCATACAAGGTGTGCATACCGGCCCCATCAAGCGCTCGGGGGGCATTACCGGCCACGAAGTCACGCCGAGCATCGACGGCAACTTCGACCGCATCAGCTTTGATATCGACCCGCTGTATGGCAGCGAGCAGGAAGTGGTGCAGATGAGCCGCATGGCCGCCGCCCACAATGCGGTGACCATCGACGACCTGATCCCCTCGCACACCGGCAAGGGTGCGGACTTCCGCCTGGCCGAGCTGGGCCTGGCGCCCTACCCCGGTCTCTACCATATGGTCGAGGTGCGCGAGGAAGACTGGGACCTGCTGCCGGAAGTACCCACAGGGCGCGACTCGGTCAACCTGCTGCCAGCGCAATGCGACGAGCTCAAGGCCCGTCACTACATCGTCGGGCAACTGCAGCGGGTGATCTTCTTCGAACCCGGCGTCAAGGAAACCGACTGGAGTGCTACCCCACCCATTACCGGTGTCGACGGCAAGACCCGCCGCTGGGTATACCTGCATTATTTCAAGGACGGCCAGCCCTCGCTGAACTGGCTGGACCCAACCTTCACCGCCCAGCAGATGATCATCGGCGATGCCTTGCACGCACTGGATTGCCTGGGCGCACGGGGTTTGCGCCTGGATGCCAATGGTTTTCTCGGCGTTGAAACCCGCGCCACCGGCACCGCCTGGTCAGAAAGCCACCCCTTGTCGATCGTCGGCAACCAGCTGATCGGCGGCATGATCCGCAAGGCGGGCGGCTTCAGCTTCCAGGAACTCAACCTGACCCTCGACGACATCGCGCAGATGTCCAGCGGCGGGGCCGACCTGTCCTACGACTTCATCACACGGCCCGCCTACCAGCACGCCCTGCTAACCGGCGACACCGAGTTCCTGCGCCTGATGCTCAAGGAAATGCACAGCTTCGGCATCGACCCGGCCTCGCTGATACACGCCCTGCAGAACCACGACGAACTCACGGTAGAGCTGGTGCATTTCTGGACGCTGCATGCTCACGACATGTACCTGTACAAAGGCCAGACGTTGCCTGGCAGCATCCTGCGCGAACACATACGCGAAGAAATCTACGAACGGCTGTCTGGCGAACATGCGCCCTACAACCTGCGCTTTGTCACCAACGGCATTTCCTGCACCACCGCCAGCCTGATCACGGCGGCTCTGGGCATTCGCGACCTTGAAGACCTGAGTGCCGATCAGCTGGAGTGGGTGCAGAAAGTGCACCTGCTGCTGGTGATGTACAACGCCATGCAGCCAGGCGTGGTGGCGATTTCCGGCTGGGACCTGGTGGGTGCCCTGCCACTGCCGGCAGAAGCTGTTGCTGAACGCATGACCGATGGGGACACGCGCTGGATCCACAGGGGCGCCTACGACCTGGCGGGGCTTGACCCGGAGGCCCAGGCGTCGGTGCGGGGCATGCCGCGTGCCCGTGCCCTGTATGGCAGCCTGGATGAGCAACTTGCACGCGACGACTCCTTCGCCAGCAAGGTCAAGAAACTGCTGGCGGTGCGCCAGGCCTATGGCATCGCCACCAGCCGCCAGGTGCTGGTACCCGACGTCACCACGCCCGGGCTGCTGGTCATGGTGCACGAGCTGCCCGCCGGCCGGGGTATCCAGATAAGCGCCTTGAACTTCAGCCAGCAGGTAATCGCCGAAGAACTTCAGCTGGCCGGTTTCACACCGGGGCCCGTGGTGGACATGATCAATGAGACCGTCGAGGGCGACCTCACCGAAGACGGCCGCCTGATGGTGAACCTGGACCCGTACGAGGCGCTGTGCCTGCGTATCGTCAACAGCACCGGGCACGTCTGAACCCCGGGCAACTTGCTTTTACGACGCTACAGGCATAGCGTGCGGGGGTTCCCAACCGTGCCCAGGAGCCCCCATGTACACCGGCATCGTCCAGGCCGTGCGCCCTTTGCTTGATGTGACCCGTCACCCAGGCCACAACCAGTTCACCATCGACCTCACCCCTGCACTGCTGGACGACCTCAAGGTCGGCGCCAGCGTGAGCGTCGAGGGCACCTGCCTTTCCGTCACCGACATCGACGGCACCCAGGTTCGCTTCGATGCCATGACCGCCACCCTCGAACGCACCAACCTGCGCACCTTCGTTTCAGGGCAACAGGTCAATATCGAGCGTTCGGCAAAAATGAACGCGGAGGTCGGCGGCCACTTGATGGCGGGTCATATCGCCACCACTGCTGAAGTGGTCGAGCTCTGTATTGCCGAGAGCGGTGCCTTCGTGCGTTTCCGCATGCCGGCCGAGTGGGGGAAGTACGTATTCGCCCGGGGCTTCATCGGCGTGAATGGTTGCAGCCTGACGGTGGCCGATATCGACGACAACGTAGTCACGATCAATCTGATCCCGGAGACGCTGCGGCAAACCACGTTCGCCCGCTACACGCCCGGCGACCTGCTGAACATCGAGGTGGATCACCACACCATGGTGCTGGTGGATGTGGTTGAACGCACCATCAAAAGCACCCTCGCCCGCGAAAACCTGCTGCCCTGAGGCCTGCCCATGCTGCCTTACGCTCCAACCGCACGCACCGCCAGGCGCCTGCGCTTGCAAGTCTTGCGTGGCCGCGTAGGCCTTGGCCTGGTGGCTGGCCTTTCGGTGCTGGCGGGCATGACCGATGCGATCGGCCTGCTGGCGTTGGGCGACTTCGTGTCGTTCATGAGCGGTAACACGACCCGCCTTGCTGTCGCCATCAGCGAGGCAGACGCGGGCATGGTGCTGCGCCTGAGTGGCGCGGTGCTTGGGTTCGTGGCCGGGAATGCCCTTGGCGTGATGCTGGCGCGCGGATGCCGACGCCGTGCCTGGCCAGTATTGGTGGTGGTCGCCGGGTTACTGGCGTTTGCCGCAGCCTGGCCGTGGCCGGCTACATTCCCTGCTCTGCTCGCGGCTACCCTGGCCATGGGCATGATCAACGCAGTCGTGGAACAGGTGAACGGGCTGCCCATCGGCCTGACGTATGTGACCGGGGCGCTGTCGCGCTTTGGCCGTGGCCTGGGGCGCTGGCTGCTTGGGGAGCGGCGCAACGGCTGGCGGGTGCAACTGGTGCCGTGGGCGGGGATGTTACTGGGCGCAGCATTGGGGGCATGGCTGCAGAAACACCTGGGCCTGCAGGCTCTGGCAGGCAGTTGTGCCTTGACCTGCCTGCTGGCCCTGGTGTCGCTGTTCATACCGCGTTCATGGCAGCGGGGCTATATGCCCCACTGATCAATCGATGCGCGGGTGTTGCTGCACCAGCAGCTTGCGCTTGGCTTCCAGCTCGGCGATCTGGGTGTCGATGTCCTCGATCTTCTGCTCGATATTGTCGTGGTGCTCCTGCAGCAGCTCACGGGCCTCACCAATATCCGATGCCGCGGGTGCGGCGCCACGCAGAGGCTTGTTGGCGGTTTCCTTCATGGTGATGCCGGTTACCAGGCCGATCACCGCGATGACCATCAGGTAATAAGCCGGCATGTACAGGTTACCGGTGCTTTCCACCAGCCAGGCTGCCAGGGTGGGCGTAACGCCCGCAATCAGCACCGAAATGTTGAAGGCGCTGGCCAGGGCGCTGTAACGGATGTGCGTGGGGAACATCGCCGGCAATGTCGACGCCATTACGCCGATGAAGAAGTTCAGCAACACCGCAATCAGCAGCAGGCCCGCGAAGATCAGGCCAAGCACGCCACTGGTAATCAGCATGAAGGCCGGGATGGCCAACACGAACAGGCCGATGCTACCCACGATGATGAAGGGACGGCGGCCGACCTTGTCGCTGAGCAGCCCGATGATCGGCTGCACGAACAGCATGCCCACCATGATCGCGATAATGATCAGTACACCGTGGTCCTCACTGTAGTGCAGGTTGTGGGACAAGTAGCTGGGCATGTAGGTCAGCAGCATGTAGTAGGTCACGTTGGTCGCGATCACTACCCCGATGCAGGTGATCAGGCTACGCCAGTGCTTGGTTGCCACCTCCTTGAACGACACCTTCGGCCCCGAGGCCAGGCCTTCACGGTCACCTTGCTCCAGTTTTTCCACGTGTTGCTGGAACGCCGGGGTCTCTTCCAGCGCATGGCGCAGATAGAGGCCGATAATGCCCAGCGGCAGTGCCAGGAAGAACGGCAGGCGCCAGCCCCACTCAAGGAACTTCTCTTCTCCCAGTACTGCGGAGATCATCACGACCACGCCGGCACCCAGTACAAAGCCGGCGATGGAACCGAAGTCCAGCCAGCTCCCGAGGAAGCCGCGCTTGCGGTCGGGTGCGTACTCGGCAACGAAGATGGACGCGCCGGTGTACTCACCGCCTACCGAGAAGCCTTGGGCCATCTTGGCCAGCAGCAACAGTATCGGCGCCCATATGCCAATACTGGCGTATGACGGTATTAGGCCGATGGCAAAGGTACTGAGCGACATGATGACGATGGTGGCTGCCAGCACTTTCTGCCTGCCAAGCCGGTCCCCCAGGGCACCGAAGAACAGCCCGCCCAGCGGGCGGATCAGGAACGGCACCGAAAAGGTGGCCAGTGCTGCGATCATTTGCACGCTGGGGTCGGCGTTGGGGAAAAACACCTTGCCCAGTGCATAGGCGACAAAGCCATAGACCCCGAAATCGAACCACTCCATCGCGTTGCCGAGTGCTGCGGCCGTAATGGCCTTGCGCATCTTGGCGTCGTCGACGATGGTGATGTCCTTGAGGCCGATTGGCTGGACTTTTTTCTTGCGAGACTTCATTTGTGTATCCCTGACGGTGACTGCTCTATGCCATCAGATACAAAGGGACACTAAATAATTCAGCGCTTAGTGATTTTTTGTGCAGGGTGCGGCGCTCGGTCTTCCACGCGCCGCACCCGTCAAGAAGAACATCTCCCAGCCAAACCGCCTGGACGACGCTTGGGTCAAATACCTTGCAACGCCAAATCCATCGCAAAATACGTAAGGATCACATCCGCACCCGCGCGTTTGATGGCGCCGATGCTCTCGCGCACCACCCGGCCTTCATCGATCGCCCCAGCCAGGCCACCGAACTTGATCATGGCGTATTCCCCGCTCACCTGGTAGGCGGCCAACGGCAAGCGTGACGTCGCACGGATGTCGGCGATAACGTCAAGGTAGGCACCGGCTGGCTTGACCATCAACACATCCGCCCCTTCCTGCTCGTCCAGCAGCGATTCGCGCACCGCCTCACGGCGGTTCATGGGGTTCATCTGGTAGCTCTTGCGGTCGCCCTTCAGCGCCGTGCCGCCCGCCTCGCGGAACGGCCCGTACAGCGAAGAGGCGAACTTGGTGGAATAGGCCATGATCCCCGTGTCATGGAACCCGGCGCCGTCCAGGGCGCTGCGGATCGCCTGGACCTGCCCGTCCATTGCAGCGGAAGGTGCAATGAAGTCGGCGCCCGCGGCGGCAGCGATGACGGCCTGCTTGCCCAGGTTGGCAATGGTGGCATCGTTGTCCACGCCATGGTCGTGCAGCACACCACAGTGGCCATGACTGGTGTATTCGCAGAAGCAGGTGTCGGACATCACTACCATTTCCGGCACGGTGTCCTTGCAGATGCGCGACATACGAGCCACCAGGCCGTTTTCGTTCCAGGTGTCGCTGCCAACCTCGTCCAGGTGGTGGGACACGCCAAAGGTCATCACCGAGCGGATGCCGGCGCGGGCATAACGCTCGATTTCCTGGGCCAGCCGTTTTTCAGGGATACGGTTAACCCCTGGCATCGTGCTGATCGGCACGAAGTCATCGATACCTTCTTCAACGAAGATCGGCAGGATCAGGTCTTCGAGACGAAACTCGGTTTCCTGGAATACAGTGCGCAGCGACTCGCTCTGACGCAGACGACGGGGGCGAACGGACGGAAAACGGTTGGACATGACAGCTCCAGGGAATTTGAACGGCGTATACCTTATGCCTGCGGCGGCGCAGTGAAAAGGCCAAATGACGAGTTATTGCCCTGCGTCAAAGGCAATGATCGCAGGGCGCAGTTTCAACGCATCCAGGGTGGGGTTGGCTCTTCGGCCTTGGGCGCGCCCTGCTCGGCCTCGGCACGCGGCTCGCGGCGGCGTGCGTCGTCCAGCCGCGCGGCGTCGATCTCGCGCATCACACCTGCAACGTCTGCCGCCTGTTCCTCATCTTCAAATACCCCGGTCAGCAGGCTGTCCGGGCGCAGTTCGCCGGCTTCGAACAAGGCCCACATTTCCTGGGCATAGCGGGTGGCCTTGAGTTCCGGGGCGAAACGGCCGAAGTAATGGGCCATGTTGGTCACGTCCCGCTCCAGCATGCTGAACGCGTGGTTGTTGGCCGCCGCATCTACCGCCTGGGGCAGGTCAATGATCACCGGGCCGTCGGGGCCCAGCAGCACATTGAATTCCGACAGGTCACCGTGCACCAGGCCTGCGCAAAGCATCAGCACGATCTGACGGATGACGAACCCATGGTAGTCGCGCGCCTGGTCAGCTTCGAGGTGCACATCGTTCAGGCGTGGAGCCGCATCGCCATCGGCATCGGTCACCAGCTCCATCAACAGGACGCCGTCCTGGAAGTCGTAGGGTTTAGGCACCCTTACCCCGGCGCCCGCCAGGCGGAACAACGCGGCCACTTCAGCGTTCTGCCAGGCATCTTCCGCCTCCTTGCGCCCGTACTTGCTGCCCTTGGCCATCGCGCGGGCCTGACGGCTGTTACGCACCTTGCGGCCTTCCTGGTACTCGGCGGCCTGGCGGAAGCTGCGCTTGTTGGCTTCTTTATAAACCTTGGCACAGCGCACCTGGGTGCCACAGCGCACCACGTACACGGCCGCTTCCTTGCCACTCATCAACGGCCTGAGTACCTCGTCGACCAGGCCATCTTCGATCAGGGGTTCGATTCTTTTAGGGGTCTTCATCAGGCTGTGTTCGGGTCCTGGCTGTATTGCCGTACATCCTCTCACAGCCAGATTCCAGATGCTTGCCTGTGTTCACGGGGGCAGCGTGCACCTGAGCGTGCCAATGGCGCTAGATGAATTATTCTTAAATCGCCGGCCAGCTATTATTTGGCACAATCATGTCTCTATCTGGATGCCCGGGAACCCGCATGCCTCGCGTACTCACCATCGAAGACGACGCCGTCACCGGCCAGGAAATCGTCGCAGAACTCAACAGCCACGGCCTGGAGGTGGATTGGGCCGACAATGGCCGTGAAGGGCTGGCCAAGGCCATTGCCGGCGGCTATGACCTGATCACCCTGGACCGCATGTTGCCAGAAGTAGACGGCCTGACCATCGTCACCACCTTGCGCAACCTCAAGATCACTACGCCCATTCTGATGATCAGCGCCCTGTCCGATGTGGACGAACGGGTGCGCGGGCTGCGCGCAGGTGGGGACGACTACCTGACCAAGCCGTTCGCCTCCGACGAAATGGCAGCACGGGTCGAGGTGCTGCTGCGCCGCAACAGCGTGCCCCTGACCGAGACCCGCCTGCAGGTCGCCGACCTGCAGCTTGACCTGATCAGCCATGAAGCCCGCCGTGGCGAGCAGGCGCTCAACCTGCTGCCGACCGAGTACAAGCTGCTGGAATACCTGATGCGCCACAGCGGCCAGGTGATTACCCGCATGATGATCTTCGAAGAGGTATGGGGCTATCACTTCGACCCCGGCACCAACCTGATCGACGTGCACATCGGCCGCTTGCGCAAGAAAATCGACATGCCAGGCCAATCGCCACTGATCCGGACCGTACGGGGCTCCGGCTATGCCATTGCTGAACCCGTCTAAAGGCTGGAGCTCGTCCACCAGCCGCCTGCTGGCGCTTTACAGCTTCCTGTTCGTGGCCTGGAGCAGCATCCTCATGGGGGTGCTGTATTTCGAGGTATCCAGCTACCTGAACAAGCTTACCCGCCACTCGATGCTGCAGCGCCAGCACCTGTTCGCCCACATGAGCGGCAAGCAGCTCGACGACGCCCTGATCGCCAGCCAGGCCTTCGAAGAGCGCAGTTTCGATGCCTACGGCCTGTTCGACACCCAGCTCAACCCACTGGGCGGCACCCTTCGCAACCTGCCGCCGGAGCTTGGGCTCGACGGCAGAATCCACGAACTCAAGCGCTGCCTGGATGCCGATGACCCACGCATGCCCCGCGACAGCTGCGATGCCGTGGCCATCAAGGTGCAGGATGGCCGCTGGCTGGTACTGGTGCGCGACAACGGCTCGTTGTTCGTGGTCACCCGCATCATCCTTCACGCGCTGCTGTGGGGCATCTCGTTAACGCTGATACCAGGTTTTGCTGGCTGGTACCTGCTCAGGCGCCGGCCACTCAAGCGCATCCGCGCCATTCAGGCACAGGCCGAACTGATCGTGGCCGGCGACCTCACCCATCGCCTGCCCCTGTCGGCCAGGCGCGACGAGCTGGACATGCTGGCCGCCATCGTCAATGCCATGCTCGACCGCATCGAACGGCTGATGCATGAGGTGAAAGGCGTGTGCGACAACATCGCCCATGACCTGCGTACCCCCCTCACCCGCCTGCGCGCCCAGCTGTACCGCATCCGCCAGCAGAGCAGCCACGACCCGGCGCAAGCCGAGGCCCTGGACCAGGCCATTGGCGAAACCGATACCCTGATGGCGCGCTTTCGGGGGCTGCTGCGCATCAGTGAGCTAGAGGACCGCCAACGCCGTGCCGGCTTCGTCGAACTCGCGCCCCACGACCTGCTGGTGGAGTTGCACGACTTCTACCTGCCGCTTGCCGAAGACGGGGGCATTAGCCTGGAGCTGCAGCAGCCGGCGCGATTGCCAGCGCTACACGGGGACCGCGAGCTGTTGTTCGAGGCGCTCGCCAACCTGGTGGGCAATGCCATCAAGTTCACCCCCGAAGGCGGCCACGTACGGCTCTGTGCCAGGCACGACGACGAGGGTATTCACTTGGGGGTCGAGGACAGCGGGCCGGGCATCCCGGAAGAGGAGCGCGCCGCCGTGTTGAAGCGCTTCTACCGCAGCGATGAAGGCCATCGCCACGCAGGCTTCGGGCTGGGGTTGTCGATCGTTGCGGCAATCGTCGACTTGCATGGCTTTGGGCTGGAAATCGGCGAAAGCGAGCTGGGCGGTGCCAAGCTGGTGTTGCACTGCCCGCTACCCGGGGTAACCCAGTAAACGGAGGGCCGCCACACGGCGGCCCCCACGCCCCTGTCAATCAGCCAGGCGCCAGGTGGTGGTGCCCTTGCTGTCTTCCAGCACCACACCCATGGCCGTCAGTTGGTCGCGAATGCGGTCCGACTCTGCCCAGTTCTTGTCCGTGCGCGCCTGCAGGCGGGCCTGGATAAGGGCTTCGACCTCAGTTGCATCCACCTTGCCTTCGGCGCCGGCGCGCAGGAAGTCATCGGCCTCCAGCTGCAACACCCCCAGCACATCACCCAGTTCACGCAGGCGCCCGGCCAGGCCAGCGGCGGCTTGCGGGTCGCTATCGCGCAGGCGGTTGATCTCGCGCACCAGGTCGAACAGCACAGCGCAAGCTTCTGGCGTACCGAAGTCGTCGTTCATGGCCACGCTGAAACGCTCGACGTACGCCTCACCGCCACTGGCTGCCACACGCGGCAAACCGCGCAGGGCGTGGTAGAACCGCTCGAGCGCACCCTTGGCATCACGCAGGCTGTCTTCGGAGTAATTGATCGCACTGCGGTAGTGGCTGGCCACCAACAGATACCGCACTACCTCCGGGTGATACTTCTCCAGCACATCGCGGATGGTGAAGAAGTTGTTCAACGACTTGGACATCTTTTCGCCGTTGATGCGGATCATGCCGCAGTGCATCCAGGCGTTGGCGTATTGCTTGCCGGTGGCCGCCTCGCTCTGGGCGATCTCGTTCTCGTGGTGCGGGAACTCCAGGTCGCTGCCGCCGCCGTGAATGTCGAAGCTGTCGCCCAGGCAGCAGGTGGACATCACCGAGCACTCGATGTGCCAACCGGGGCGCCCCGGGCCCCAAGGCGATGCCCAGCTCGGCTCGCCGGGTTTCACGCCTTTCCACAGCACGAAGTCCAACGGATCCTGCTTGGCTTCATCCACCTCGATGCGGGCACCGATGCGCAGGTCTTCGATTTTCTTGCGCGACAGCTTGCCGTAACCGACGAACTTGCCCACGCGGTAATAGACGTCGCCGTTGCCAGGCGCGTACGCATAGCCTTTGTCGATCAGGGTCTGGATCATGGCGTGCATACCGGCAATGTGGTCGGTCGCACGGGGCTCCTGGTCGGGCGGCAGGATGTTCAGACGGCGCTCGTCTTCATGCATGGCGTCGATCATGCGCGCCGTGAGGGCATCGAAGGTTTCGCCGTTCTCGTTGGCACGGTTGATGATTTTGTCATCGATGTCGGTGATGTTGCGCACGTAGGTCAGGTCGTAGCCGCTTTTGCGCAGCCAACGGGTAACCAGGTCGAAGGCCACCATGCTGCGACCATGGCCCAGGTGGCAATAGTCGTAGACGGTCATGCCGCACACGTACATGCGCACCTTATTGCCATCCAGCGGCTTGAAGGTTTCCTTCGCTTTGCTCAGGGTGTTGTAGATGGTAAGCACGGCGGTTCCTCAGCTGCCCCAGGAGTCACGCAGGGTGACAGTGCGGTTGAACACCGGGCGGCCCGGCTGGCTGTCCCTCAGGTCTGCGCAGAAATACCCCTCGCGCTCGAACTGGAAACGGTCCTCCGGCTGGGCCTGGGCCAGGGAGGGCTCGGCACGGCAACCGCTCAGCACGTGCAGCGACTCAGGGTTGATATTGTCGAGGAAGGTACCGCCCTCTTCGGTTTTTTCCGGGTTGGACGAGCGGAACAGGCGGTCGTACAGGCGCACTTCGCACTCCACGCTGCCTTCGGCCGGTACCCAGTGGATCACGCCTTTGACCTTGCGGCCCTCGGGGTTCTTGCCCAGAGTGTCCGGGTCGTACGAGCAGCGCAGCTCGACGATGTTGCCTTCTGCGTCCTTCACAGCTTCATCGGCACGGATCACGTAGCTGCCGCGCAGGCGCACCTCGCCATTGGGCTCCAGGCGCTTGTATCCCTTGGGCGGCTCTTCCATGAAGTCGTCGCGGTCGATGTACAGTTCACGGGCAAACGGCAATACCCGCACGCCCATGTCTTCTTTCGGATGACGCGGCAGCTCCAGCTGTTCGACCTGCCCCTCGGGGTAGTTGGTGATGACCACTTTCAGCGGGCGCAGCACGCACATGGCGCGTGGGGCGGTACGGTCCAGGTCGTCACGGATGCTGAACTCGAGCATGGACATGTCCACCACGCCGTCGGAGCGGTTGGTGCCGATCATCTCGCAGAAATTGCGGATGGAAGCCGGGGTGTAGCCACGGCGGCGGAAGCCCGACAGCGTGGACATGCGCGGGTCGTCCCAGCCATGGACGTGCTGCTCGTCAACCAGTTGCTTGAGCTTGCGCTTGGAGGTGATGGTGTAGTTCAGGTTCAGGCGGCTGAACTCGTACTGGCGCGGGTGCGCCGGCACCGGCAGGTGCTCGAGGAACCATTCGTACAGCGGCCGATGGCCTTCGAACTCCAGGGTGCAGATGGAGTGCGTGATGCCTTCGATGGCGTCCGACTGGCCGTGGGTGAAGTCGTAGTTGGGGTAGATGCACCAGGTGTCGCCCGTCTGGTGATGATGGGCGTGGCGGATGCGGTACAGGATAGGGTCGCGCAGGTTCATGTTGGGCGACGCCATGTCGATCTTGGCCCGCAGCACGCGCTCGCCGTCCTTGAACTCGCCGGCCTTCATGCGTGCGAACAGGTCCAGGTTCTCGTCCACGCTGCGCTCGCGGAACGGGCTGTTCTTGCCCGGTTCCTTGAGGTTGCCGCGGTATTCCTTGGCCTGCTCCGGGGTGAGGTCGCAGACATAGGCGTTGCCCGACTTGATCAGCGCAACGGCCCAGTCGTGCAACTGGTCGAAGTAGCTGGAGGCGTAGCGCACCTCCCCCGCCCAGTCGAAGCCCAGCCACTTCACATCGCTCTGGATGGCGTCGATGTACTCCTGGTCTTCCTTGGCCGGGTTGGTGTCGTCGAAGCGCAGGTGGCAGACGCCGCCGAACTCCTTGGCCAGGCCGAAGTTCACACAGATCGACTTGGCGTGGCCGATGTGCAGGTAGCCGTTGGGCTCTGGCGGGAAGCGGGTGACGATCTGGGTGTGCTTGCCCGAGTCCAGGTCGGCCTGGATGATCGGCCGCAGGAAGTTCGCAGGGACAGCGGGGGCGCCTTTGGCAGCGGCGTTGGGCGCGTTGTCGGCAGTGGGCTTGCTCATAGGATCCTTGAATGCACGTAGCCGGCCTGGGTAGGCCGATTGAATCAAAGGGCCTATCATAGCCGAAGCAGTCAAGCTGCTGACAGTCGGGCCCGGGCAAACTCGCGTGATTTATCACCGCTTTTTTGCCGCGGCCGGGCAAAATGGCCGGTGCGCGCCATGTGTCGTAACCGCCCGAACCAGCGTCAGGTGGTAATGTGCGCCCTGCGCACCCCAATTTTCGATTGCCTTGAAAAAGCGAGTTTCAGCATGTCCAAAGTCAAACTGACCACCAACCACGGCGTAATCGTCCTGCAACTGGACGCTGAAAAAGCGCCAGCGACCACTGAAAACTTCGTTCAGTACGTCAAGGACGGCCACTATGATGGCACCGTGTTCCACCGCGTGATCAAGGGCTTCATGATCCAGGGCGGCGGCTTCGAAGCGGGCATGAACCAGAAAAAAACCCGTGCCACCATCCAGAACGAAGCCGACAACGGCCTGAAGAACAAGAAGTACAGCATTGCCATGGCCCGTACCATGGAGCCGCACTCCGCCTCCGCCCAGTTCTTCATCAACGCCTCCGATAACGACTTCCTCAACCACAGTGGCAAGAACGTGCAGGGCTGGGGCTACGCCGTGTTCGGCGAAGTCACCGAAGGCCGCGAAGTCGTGGATGCCATCGAGAAAGTCGCCACCGGCTCCAACGCCGGCCATCAGGACGTGCCCAAAGACGACGTGATTATCGAGAAAGCCGAGATCATTGAGTGATTCTGCTGATCTCCGATCTGCACCTGCAAGAAGAACGCCCGGACATCACCCGGGCGTTTCTTGATCTGCTCGATGGCCGGGCGCGCCACGCCAGGGCGTTGTACATCCTGGGCGACTTCTTCGAAGCCTGGATCGGCGATGACGCCATGACCCCGTTCCAACAGCAGATCTGCCAGGCCCTGCGGCGGCTAAGCGACAGCGGCACCGCCGTCTACCTGATGCATGGCAACCGGGACTTCCTCATAGGCCAGGCATTCTGCGACGCTGCCGGGTGTACGCTGCTCAGCGACCCGAGCGTGATCGAGCTGGGGGGTGAGCGGGTATTGCTGATGCATGGCGACACCCTGTGCACCCGCGACCTGGGCTACATGAAGATGCGCCGCTTGCTGCGCAACCGCCTCAGCCTGTGGGTTCTGACCCACCTGCCACTGTCGATGCGCCAACGCCTGGCGCGCAAACTGCGCAGTGAAAGCCGCGCACAGACGCAGATGAAGGCGACCGACATCGTCGATGTCACGCCCAAGGAAGTGCCCAGGGTGATGGCTGCCCAGGGTGTGCTCACCCTGGTGCATGGCCACACCCACCGCCCGGCGATCCACAAGCTGGTGGTCGACGGCCAGCCGGCGCGGCGTATCGTGCTGGGTGACTGGGACCGCCGGGGCTGGGCCTTGCAGGTGGACGAACAAGGCTTCCAGCTCGCGCCGTTCGAATTTACCTGACAGCAGCGCGCTCGCTGATCACCACCTCTGTGTACGCGGGGTCGGCCTTGATCTGCGCCTCGGTAAACGGAATCGCCGCCAGTTGCTTGGCTGCGAAGGCTTTGGTCTGATCGCTGGCGTGGGGGGATGCCGCTTCACTGGATTGCGAAAACGCCAACAGCCCCCGCGCCTCAGGCCCCTTGTCGGTAAAGCTGACCAGTTGCAGGTAGCTGGTGCCACTGACCACCAGGCGCTTGCCCGCCCCGTGGGGTACGCTGTACATCGCGTTGTAGATGCCCAAGGCCTGTGGGCCGCCCGGCACCGGCGTGCCATCGAGGGCCTGCTGCACCTGCCCCCACTTCGCCTGCCCTGGGGTCCCGCTTTCGCTCAATTGCGCCAGTGACGCCAGTGCAGCTTCGTGCACCCGCTTGCTCACCGCCGCCTGCTCCACTGCCAATCCGCGCGGCGTGTGTTGTGGATCCCTGGCGTCGAACGCCACTCGCCAGACCTCCGGGTGCTCTGCCAGGCTGTCGAGCAGGTTCTCGAAATGCACCAGGCCCATGCCACTGTCCAGGTCGGCCTTGCCATTCCAAGCCGCGAGGCTTTCACAAACCGATTGCACGTCCGCGCCCGCTGCCTTGCACCACTGCAGCAGGTCAGGCAACACCAGGCGCGCGAGGTACACCTCGTCATCCAGCACCATGTGCTGCAGGTCGTCCACACCCAGCCGCCCCTTGCCCTGCAAGCGCTGCAACGCATAGCGCCCACGCATGCTCAGCGGCTGGTCATTGCGGCTGACCAACGGCGAGTAGCCTGTCAGTGGCTGCGCCGGGTTCGTCATCCAGGCCGGATCGTTGGAGTTTTGTACGTAGTCATCACGCTCCAGGCTCGGCAGTAGACGCGCCGGGAAGATGCCGGCCTGAGCCGCCTGCGGGTCGACCTTCCACTGGCAAGCGCTGCGCGAGCCGTCCAGGATGACCAGGGGCCCTTGCGCCCGGGTATCGCCGCAGGTCGCCAGCATGGCTTGGTCGACATAGGGTACAACCGACTGGTTCAGGTACAGTGTGCTACCGGCAGCGTCCACCGCCAAGGTGTTGACCCATGGGATACCCTGCAGCTGCTCCACCGAGCGCTTCAGCCCTTTCAGGCTGTCGGCGCGGTTGATCTGGTACCACTGCTGCAGCACCCGGGTGTTGTCGGCGTTGGCGTCACGCAGGCTGTACGCCATGTGCGAGTCCCAATCGAGGCGCCCCGGCCATTGCACGACGGGCCCGAACTGTGAGCTGTAGACCACGTGTTGCACTTCGCCCAGGCTGCCATCCTTGGCTTTGACGGTGACAGAGACGGCGTGCTTGGCGAGCGGTATCGACTTGCCATCGAGCAGGTAGTGGGTCGGGTCCTTGGGGTCCAGCTGCAGGCGATAGAGGGTAAAGTGCCTGGACGTGTCAACCGTGTGGGTCCAGGCCAGGTGATGATTGAAACCAATGTTGATCACTGGCAGCCCTGGTAGCGCAGCACCCATCACGTCGAGCTTGCCGGGGATGGTCAGCTGCATCTGGTAAAAACGCATGCCACCCATCCAGGGGAAATGCGGGTTGGCCAGCAGCAGCCCGCGCCCATTGGCCGAGCGCTGCGCCCCCACCGCCACGGCATTGCTCCCGCGTTCGCTGGCAAAGCGTGCTTGCTGGGCCAGCGCCTGGGCGTAATCGGTAGCCGCCTGCGCCTGCTGCCGGGCCTGGCCTGGTGGCTGCGCGCCCGCCAGGGACTCGACGAATTGCCCTGCACCGCCCTCGGCCAACAGGCGCCGAGTGAGTTTGACCAAGTCTTGGCTGGTGATGGGGCGCAGCCACGTGCCGTCGCCGCACTCGGCCGGCAGGCCCTGGCTGCGGCGCTCCGCCAGCGCCCTGTTGTAGCCGCTGGCATACCCGGCAAGCAGCGCCTGAACCGCCGCAGGCTGGGCCTGAAGAAACGCATCAACCGCCTCCGGGCGATTCAGCCAACTGAAGAACACATCGCTGGCAAGGTTCTCCCGTTGCTCCAGGGTCTTGCCGTCAGCACCGAAATGGCGGGACCGCTCGCCACTCACCGTCAGCACCTCGTTGCCCAGCAGGCACAGGTTGTCCTGGGCGTAGGCATACCCCACGCCGTACCCCAACCCGCGCTCATCCTGGGCAACGATATGGGGCACACCGTAACTGGTGCGACGGATCTGCGCACTGGCATCGGCCACCACGGCCTGCGCCTGCGCGCCAACGCTCACCGCGAGCAGCGCGCAGGCCAGGCCTGCGAAATGGATGGGGCGGGTAAGTGAAAGCACGGGCACTCCTCGGGTTCGGGGTCATCCCGTTCAGACGAGCGGATGTGCCGAATTTTTAGCCAAATCGCCCCGCAAGCAATTGTGAAACAAAATTCAGCATTTTTTTAACCGGTTTGGTTGCAGATTTTTGTGGCTCATTCGTCCTAATAAGTGAGGCACCCAACTTTCGGGTTCGTCCACGAAAAGGAGCATTCACATGTACAACCCGCAAACCCCGGTTCACGCGGGGAGCCCCCCAGGGAAAGCGTCCAAGGGACAGGACGCGTTTGCCGACGAACGTGTAGGCAACGAGCAGATTCGCGAACTGTTGCGTAGCTTTGGCCTACGCACCAGCCTGATCCGGCTGAAGGTGATCGATGCACTGCATGCCGCCGACCGCAACGGCCGCAGCATAGGCGTGCGCGGGGTCCATGCGCAGCTGGAGCAACTGGACATACCGCTGTCGTTTCTCAGCGTGCGGGAAGTGCTGAAACGGCTGTGCTCAGAAGGCGTTATCGAACTGGGCAGCGACAAATGCTATAGCCTCAACCCCCAGGCGCGGGCGATGCTGGAACAAACGGCATCACGCTGAGGGCGTGGCCGGCCCGGCAGGCCGGCCGGCACGGATCAGCGCCTGACCTTGCGCCGCAGAATCCCGTTGATTACCACCACCACGACAGCAATGGCGATGGCCAGCAGCTGGAAGGTCTGTTCGCTGATGGTGCCCGCCTTCTGCAGATGGGAAAGGCCAAGCATCAGGCCAAGCACCACCAGAATGATCAGAAGGGAGTATTTGAGGCGCTGCACGTGTGTCATCAGAGGTTCCTTGCAACATCATGGGCAAATGGCTCGCTGCGAGCCGCGGCAATGATACAACGCGCACCGGCCCTGGCGCTGTATTTCCTGCTGGTTTGGCCTGCAACGGGCTGAAAGCATGGGGTTTCACAGCCCATGCGGAGCCTCTATGTACAAGCCCCTGTTGTTAGCATCGTTGTACCTGACCTCACCCTCCCTCCATGCCCTCGATACCGAAAAGCTCCCGGCCGAACAATTGCTTGAGTTGGGGAGCAGGCTGAGCGCACAGGCAGGTAGCAGCCAATGGCAGCAGTTGTGGCGACGTGTGCGTCAAGCTGGCTACCTGCACCCCGGCGGGTCTTCGCTGCGCTTTACCCTACCCGCTGCACAGCTACCGGCGTTGGCCCGCCAGACCTTGGCCGATGCCGACCAGGCAAGCCCGCTACATGCCACTCAGGTGGTGTACCGCCGCAGCTTCGCAGACCAGGTGATTGGTCAGCGCGATGGCCAGCCACTGCATGCACTGTGCCTGCTGGTGGATTGGCGCACCCTGCCGGACCGCATGCGGGACGCCCCTGACGCCTACCTCAAAAGTGCAGGGCTGGTCAGCAGCTACCCCTGCGATTGAGGGTAGTGGTACCCACCGCGCAGCAGCCAGCGCGCGGCCAACGTAAATAGCCCGCTGCGGCGGTATCGGGCGTTTATTTCCTACATCGGCAGATATCACTGCCTGCAAAAGCTAATCATCGAGGCTACAACCCCCAGCCTATATACCGCCTAGCGAGCAGCTTGGGCTGTCGCTGAGAATCCGGTCACACCTTCGACATAACGCCGCGGGTGATCGGGTAGCACATTCCATCCATCCCGAAGGAGCGTCATATGGAAATGCCAGACCTCAGCCATATCGATATCAGCCAACTGCCCCATTCACTGCAGGCCCTGATCGACTGCATCGGCATCGACAACGCGTACCAGCTCACCTGTGCCTACGGCGGCAGGCCCAAGTACATCCCCAAGCACCGCGAACGCACCCAGCTTGCCGACGTACTGCCGCCAGCAGCACTGGACGCTCTGATCAAGCGTTTCGCTGGCGTCGCGCTGGAAATTCCCAAGGCCGACCACTTCCTGCGCCAGCTGCGCAATCAGCAAATCCAGGAAGAAAGCGCCAAAGGCCTGTCGCGCAGCCTACTGGCCAACAAGTACGGCCTTAGCCTGCGCCAGATTGGCAACATCCGCCGCCAGGACTTGCCTGCACGCTGAGCATGACAGCGTGACGGTCAAGCGCCATTTCACCCCTACCCCCACTAAAAAGAGAATCCAGCATGTCGATAGACAACAGCTTAATTGGATCGGTCATCAACGCCTTGCCCATGGACCGCATGATCGCAGGCCCACTGCAAGCCATGGTCCAGGCCCAGGTTACCGCCAGCAAATCCTATGCAGACTTCCTGATGCAGGTGTGTGTGCAGGATGGCAAGGCGGTAGCCATCCAGTTCGACTACGACGAAACCATCGTTGACGAACAGGGCGAATACAAAGGTGTGGTCAGCAAGACCATGAAGGTGCCCCTGGTGGCGGCCATCACTCATCCAAACATCGCCATCGAACAAGGCACTGTCGAGTTCGAACTGGTCATCAACCAGGTGTCCGAAGAAACCTCGGGCAAGGACCTCAACGCCGAGGGTGCTGCATCTCTGGGCTGGGGGCCATTCAAGCTGAACGTCAAAGGCAGCGTGAGCCATAAGTCCACGCAAACCCGCAAGACCGATACCCGCGCCCGCTATGCGTTCAACACCACGCTCAAACGCCAGGAGCCGCCCGAGGCGATGATGAGGGTGATCGATTTTCTGACCGACGCTGCCACCAAACCCACAGTGGTCAAGAATGCCGCCCTGGAAAGCCAGGAACATATTTCGCAGGCAGACAGGCTCAAGGCCCCTGAAACCAACCCGACACCTCCCAGCACCACGCCCGCTCCGGGCGGAGCAGTCACCTGAACCCCACCCTTGATCGCGCCCACAGCCCCCGTGCATCGGGGGCCCCAAGGCCTGAAGAGTCGACCCATTGAACAAGCCCCCTGCCCCCATGACCTCCATCGACCTGCGCGAGATCACCCGCGGCCTGCAGGAAGCGGCCAGCGCGGCCAACAGCCTGATCGCACAGCAGTACATCAACCTGTTCGATCAGTTCTTCGAATGCGACAGCGACGCACTGGGCGCCCCCATGAAAGCCAAGATGGTGGAGGTGGCCATGGACGGCCATCACATCATGCGGGTGCCGTTGTTCGCCCTGGTGTCGCCCAAAGGCCTGGCGCTGGAGCGCATGCAAGTGGACTTGTCGGTGCGGGTGAAAGGTACCGAAGCCCGCCAGGCCCTGCGCAGCGCCGGGGATGACAAGACGGCAAGCTTCAAGGTCACCATCGGCGGCCAGGGCCGCCAAGGGGACAACCGCGACCCTGACGAGGTACAGATTCGCATGCAGTTCCAGGCCAGCGAGCCACCCGAGGCGCTCAACCGGTTGATCGAGGAATACACCAGCCTGATCATCCCGGTTCGGGCCCCGGCTGCCCCTCCCGCCCCTGACAGCAACGAGTTCATCGAGGCAGCCACTGTGCGCTGAACAGCGCCCAGGTGCCGCTAGAAGTCCCGCTTGTAGAAGATGTCGAGGGAGCTGGCCAGCCCGCTGGCCGCCTCCACATACACCTTCTTGCTGAGTTTATAGCGCAGCGCAATGGTGTTGGCCGGCTCGAACACACCCACCCCGTAACGCAGGCTGAGCTTCTCCGTGAGGTTACCGCTGGCCACCACGCTGGTGGTGTTGCCCGACCCCTCGGTATCGAGCTGGAAGTCATCGATACCCAGCCGGGACGCGACGCCGCCGGTAAACCCGGCACTCCCCGCCAGGCCCAGGCCCAGTGCTGCCTCGGCCAGCATGTTGTTGTCTTCGCCAGACGCCCCCAGCGGCCGACCCAGCACCAGGTAGGACAGCGCCTGCTCCTGGCTCATGGCAGGTTCCGAGAACACCGTGGAGGTGGGCTGCTCGGCATTGCCGCTCAAGCGAATACCTGCCACCACGTCATCCACCTGGCGGATCGCCTCGATATCCAGATAGGGCTGATCGATAGGGCCTGCAAACAACAGCCGTGCCCGGCGAATGGTCAACCGCTGGCCATAGGCGCGGTAGCGGCCATCCGCCAGGCTGAGTTCACCACGGGTATCGAGGTTGTCGCCGATATGCACATGGCCCAGCAGGTTGGCCGTGAGGCCGAACCCGCTGAACGACAATTTATCCCGGCCCACTTCCACATCGATGTCCATGGCCATGGCCATCGGCGGCTTGCCTTCTTCGGTCTGGTTGCCGACGATCACGGTGTCGTCCGACACCTTGACTGTAGAAGGCGGCAGCTCACGCACGGTGATCTTGCCCTTGGGCACCTGCACTTTGCCCGTCACCGCCAACTTGTCATCGATCAGTTGCAGCGTCAGGTCGGGGGCGACTTCGAGCGTGGCATAGGGCTCCACCGTGACCGGCAATTGCTGGCCCTGAATGCGTACCTGCATACCCAGCGCCTGCCCCCAGGTCAGGCTGCCACCCACCTGGCCGCGCCCTGCCGCACCGCTGCGCCAGCTGCCATCAAGCTTCACCTGCTCGCCGGCAATCTGCGCCTGCAGGTTGAGGTCCTCGAAGCTGGTGGGCAGTTCGGCACCGCTCACCTCACCCCCGCTGAGCATCAGGTTACCGTTGACCTGGGGTGTGAGCAGTGTGCCAGACAGCTGGCCACTGCCCTTCAACTGCCCGGCCAGGCGTTCGACCATGGGCACGAACGGGCGAGCGATGGACAGGTCGAGGCCGGCCAGGTTGAAGTCGCCCGACAACGGTTTGTTCTGGCCCAATGGGTCGATACGGGCATTTACAGTCAGTTGGCCAAGTCGCTCACCGCGAAAGGCCAGGCGTGTGTCTATACGGCGCGGTGCCAGTGTGCTGTCCAGGCGCAAGGCCTGGTACGGGAAGTCTACCCAGCGCTCATTGTCACGCACGCGCAGCGTGCCACCGCTGGCGTCCACAGCAACCGTACCTTTCGGGCCACTGGCGGGCAGGTCCAGGTTGATGTCGGCGTTGAGCAAGCCCTGCCAGGCAAAATCCTTGGGCATCCATTGCGCCAGGCTTTCCAGTGGGAAGCGTTTGAGGTGGTAGCGCAGGCGTGGCTCCGGCGCCAGCCGCTGGTCATCACCGCACAGGCTGGCCTGGCCGGAACGCCAGCAGTGGGCACCAAAATCCACCTGCCCGCTGGCCAGGCGCTGTAGCCTCGCTGGCGCTTGCAACTGCCAGTCCTGGCCACCGGCCTGGATGCGCCCGCTTGCCAGGCGTCCACGCCAGTCCTCCTTGTCCAGCTGGCCATCCAGGCCCAGGTCGAGCTTGAGCTGCGGCCCGTTCAGGGTCAGTGTAAGGGCCTGCCGACGGGCATCGCCCTTGCCATTGGCCTGCAACGTGCCCAGTGCGGTATCGCCTGCCTGTATGCCACTCGCCTTGAGGTCGATGACACCGCGCTGCTGGTTGTCCAGGCGGGCATCGAGGTTGAGCTGCTGCAACCTGTTATCCGCCTGCGCCAGCCGCTGGCCCTGAAGCGTCAGCACACCCTGCGGCGCTTGCAGGGTACCGGCGACGTCCAGGCGCCCTTTGACCTGCCCCTGCAGTTCTGGCCACAGCTGGCCCAGGCGTGGCAGGTCGATGTCCACCCTGCCGGCCAGCCGTTGTTGCAGGCTACCGCTGCCATTGATGCGGTTGTCACCCAGTTGCACGGCCAAGGTGCCCAAGGTCCAGTGTTGCCCAGCGCCGTCGGCCAGCACTTTCAGCGTGGCAGGCTGCCCCCGTAGCCGGCCCTTCAGGTCCAGCTGCGCATCGAGGTTGAGCGCCTCGCCTTTCATCTCCCCTTTACTGCGCAGCGGCCCTGCCAAGGTGCCTGGCAACTCGGCCACCCAATAGGCAGGGTTCAGGGCTGATAACTGCAGGTCGACATCCCAGGCAACGCCTTCAGCGAAGCGTACCGCGACACTGCCTGCCGCCTTGCCTTGCCCGGCGCTGAGGGCGAGCTTGGGCAACGACACCTGGCCAAGGTCGCCCTCGAACGGGCTCGCCAGGCTGAACGCACCGGCCGGGCCATCCAGGTCACCCTTGAAAGTGCCCTGGTAATGGCCATCGCGATAGTTCACCACCGCATCCAGGCGCTTCAGGCTTACCTGTGGCGGTGCGTCCAGCGGGTACAGGCGCAACCACGGGAAGTCCTGCCAGGCCAGCTGGGCGTCGGCGGCCAGGCCATTTTGCCAGTCGACCGAAGCTTGCAGCTTGACCCGCTGCGTGTCGCTGGCCGTCAGGTCCAGGCCATTGAGCTTCGCCCCTTTGCTGTCGACGATGCCCGATAAAGCCAACGGGATGGGACCCTGCCTGGCCGGCAGGCTGGCGGAGCCAGAAAGCGCGTAACCGTCGTTCAGGTTGCCCTGTGCATCCAGCACCAGTTGATCGAGCTGCAAGGTGTCTGGCAACGTATCAGCCGGTTTGAACGCCGCGGAGCGGATCTGCAGGGTCGCGGGCAAATGCTCTGCTAGCGCCTGCAACTGACCGGTGAGGGTGGCGTCCAGGTAACCGCTGCTGGTGCCGGTCAGGTTCAGGGTTTTCTGCAGTTCACCTGTGGCATTCAACGCCACTTGCCAGGGCTTGCCCTCTATCGCAGGCAACTGTACTTGGCCTTCGAGCTGCACCGGCCAGTCACCTTCCGGCTTGAGGTCCCCTTGCAGGTTCAGTTGCAGGTCATCGCGCTGCAGGTGCAGGCTGTCGATGCGCAGCCCATCGCGGGCCCAGTGGGCCGCCAATTGCAGGTCACCCAACAGATCACTGCCATCCAGGCGCAGTTGCCCCACCTTCACCTCGCCCAGTTCGATGGCCAGTGGCAAGCGCAAGGCTGGCAACTGCAACGGGCCTGTTTCGCTGGGTTCGGTTGCAGGCGCAAAGGCCATGTCGATGCGCTGCGCATGCAGGCGGCCGATGCACAGCGTGGCACGCAGCAGACAGGCAGGCGACCAGGCCAGCAGCGGCGCCTGCACCTCCACCCGAGTCTGCCCATCGACGAAGCTCAACCGGCTCGCTTGCCAGGTGCCGCCCAGCCGCCCCTCAAAGCCCACCACTTCAAGGCCCGGCACTTTACCCAGCACCCAGCGGCTGCCCGCTTGCGTGCCTGCCAGCACACTCACCACCAGCGTCACTGTCACGACCAGGCCAAGCAGGCCCAGCACCCCATACGTCATTACACGCTTCACAGCTCAGGCCCCATGGAAAAGTGCAGGCGGATGCCACCGTCTTCGTCCAGTGCCTTGGCCAGATCAAGGCGCAGCGGCCCTACTGGCGACACCCAACGCACGCCGAACCCGACACCGGTCTTCAGGCTGGGCAGTTCCAGGTTGTTGAAGGCATTACCCTGGTCGACGAAGGTCGCCAGGCGCCATTTTTCAGTCAGCGAATACTGGTACTCGACACTGCCCGCGACCAGATACCGCCCGCCAATACGGTCGCCATCACTGTTTTTGGGTGACAGGGTCTGGTAGTCGTACCCACGTACGCTCTGGTCCCCCCCCGCAAAGAAGCGCAGCGAGGGCGGGATGCTGTTCTTGAAGCCATTGCTGGCGCTGCCCCCGAACTGAACGCGCCCAAGCAGCCGGTGGTTCTGGCCTAGGGTGGTCAGGCCCTTGAGCACCACGTTACCGTGCACCAGGTTGGTGTCCGAGCCCAGCCCCTCCTTGGCTACCTGGGCGTCGAACTGCAGGCGGTAGCCATTGTGCGGATCGATGCGGTTGTCGCTGCGCAGGAACGAATAGCTGATGCCGGGCATCAGCAAGTTGCTCAAGCCGGAATCGTCACCCAGGCGGTATTCCTCGCGCTGGTACTTGAGCGATATCACCCGTTGCCAGCCACTGGGCAACTTGCTGTGCCATTCGGGGCCAACGGTGAGCAGCTTGCTGAGGGTGTCTGTGCCTGCCAGTTCCTCATTCTGGTAGCCGCCAGCAAAACGCAGCTTGTCGGTGAGTGGGGGATCAAGCGGAATGTCGTACCACAGCCCTACGTTCTGGCGCGGCGCCGAGAGCTCGGTTTCCCAACCATAGCTGTGGCCCTGGGCGTTGACCCAATGCCGGGTCCAGTTGGCCTTGCCGCGTGGGCCAACGTCGGTCGAGTAGCCCAGGCCAAGCCCCAGGGTGCGGGGTTTGCGGGTTTCGAGGCGCACGTCCACCGGGATTTTTTCATCCACTGCGGCGGTAGGTGCGGCATCGACGCGCACACCCTCGAAATAACCGCTCGACTGCAGGTCGTTGTTCAACTCGGCAATCAGCTCCGAATCGTAGGGGGTACCGGGCTTGAACGCGACCATGCGCTGCAGCAGGTCGTCGTCCAGCGGGGTATCACCGCTGAACGACACAGCCCCGAGGCGATAGCGCGGGCCGCTCTGGTACACCAGGCTGATGTCCGCCACCCCGGCCCGGGGGTCGACCGCCAGGCGCTGCTCGCTGAAGCGCCCGGCGAAGAAACCGTAGCGCGATGCCTGGTTCTGGATCAGCCGCTTGGCGTCTTCGTACAGGCCATGGTTGAGCTGCTCGCCCGGGCGCAGGGCCCTGCTGTCTGGCACCCGGAAGGCCGCCATTTCGCTGGCAGGGCCTTCGATGCGCACGTTGACGTTGCGCAGCCGAATCGGCTCGCCGGGGACAATGCTGATGATCAGTTGGGGGGAGCCGTCTGCGCCACTGGTGGGCTTGACCTCGGTGTTGATCTGGGCCTGGTAGTAACCCAGTGCCTGAGCGGCTTTGCGCGCCTGCTCCTCTGCCCCGCGACTGAAACGCAAAAGCGCTTCTTCGTCGCGGTTACCCAAGGTGCCTATGTAGCCTTCGACATTGGCCTTGAGCGCCTTGTTGGCGGGTTTTACCTTGACCAACAGCTCACTCTGGCCCCATGCAGCAAAACTGGCAGCCCAGAACACCAGGCCCCAGCGTAATCTTCCTGAATAAGTCATGCGGCGCATGCTACCAGACCAAAACGTTCAAGGGAGCCGCCCCCGTGCACTGCTTACAGCGAAGCGGCGCGGGCAGCGGTCGGGTTGGCGTGCAGGAACACGCGCTGGCGGAGCGGCCCAACGGCAACTTCGCCGATCTGCACAAAGCCCTGGCTCTGGTAGAAGGCAAGGTGGTGCTCGTTTCCGGTATCGACCACTACACCCTCGGTGACGGTGTCTTGCGCGCACCACTCTTGAACAGCTTGTAACAATTGCGCAGGGTAGTGAGTGCCCTGATGCTGTGCCTGCACGCCCAGAAGCGGCAACACGTGCAACTGGTCACTGGGCATGCAGGTGGCGATGGCTGCCTGATAATCCATGAAGCGGCGGGTGCAGCGCACACCAGCGCCCAGCATCATGCGCAGCCGCCAGGCCCAGCTGTCGGCTACGCCCAGGCGCCGCAGGGGCGGCACGATCAGCGCCACGCCGATCAGGCGGTCTTCGAGCAGCAGACCGACGGCCGGCAACTGCAGGTAGAAATGCTGGCGCACCCACTCGCGGATCAGCGTACGCAGGCGCCGCTCAAAGCCTGGGCGCTGGGCATCGAACAGATAGGCAAAAGTAGGGTCGTTGCGGTACACGTTGTACAGCAGCGCGCGCGCCTCACGGCGATAACCACCATCTAGAACACAGACACGGGCCGGGGCGGCAGTAGTGTGGGGCATTGCGGGCAGACCTCCTGGAATGAGCGTATTGTGCCTTGGAGGCGCTACGCCGGGCATCGTTCACCTGGCAACGCACGTTAGCAGCCACACCCCGAAGCCGCCACGCTGGTGATGCACAGCGATGTCCGCTAGCATCGCGCGTTTTACCGGGATCGTCTTGCCATGAAGATCGTCTGTTTCAACATCAACGGCCTGCGCGCACGCCCACACCAGCTTGCCGCTCTCATCGAAAAGCATCAGCCGGATGTCATCGGCCTGCAGGAAACCAAAGTCAGCGACGAGCAGTTCCCGCTCGCAGACGTGCAGGCCCTGGGCTATCACGTGCACTACCATGGGCAGAAAGGCCATTACGGCGTGGCGCTGCTGTCGCGCCAGGCGCCACTGAGCCTGCACAAGGGTTTCGCCACCGATGAAGAAGACGCCCAGCGCCGCTTTATCTGGGGTACCTTCGCCGACGCCCAAGGCAACCCGATCACCATCATGAACGGCTACTTCCCGCAGGGTGAAAGCCGCGACCACCCGACCAAGTTCCCAGCCAAGCAGCGCTTCTATGCAGACCTGCAGGCGCTGCTTGAAAGCCAGTTCCAGCAGGACCAGCCGGTGCTGGTGATGGGCGACATGAACATCTCGCCCCAGGACTGCGACATTGGCATCGGCCCGGACAACGCCAAGCGCTGGCTCAAGACCGGCAAGTGCAGCTTCCTGCCGGAGGAGCGCGAGTGGATGGAACGCCTGAAAGGCTGGGGGCTGGTGGACAGCTTCCGCCACCTGCACCCCGAGGTGAACGACCGTTTCAGCTGGTTCGACTACCGCAGCCGTGGGTTTGAGGACGAGCCCAAGCGCGGCTTGCGCATCGACCTGATCATGGCCTCGCAGCAGCTGGTGCCACGGCTGAAGGCGGCGGGTGTGGACTATGACCTGCGGGGGATGGAAAAGCCGTCGGACCATGCGCCGATCTGGCTTGAGCTCAGCTGATCAGCCCGTGCCCTGGCCGGGCACTGCTACAAGCCCAGGCGCAGGGCCTCACCTACCCCGGCCCCGCGCCTGTCGTCTGCCTGGCTGACCAACGCAAAGTTGTACGCCCCGTGCGACCAATAGCGGGCCTCCAGTGGGCCGTCGACCCGTTGCCCGGTCGGCATGCGGCGGTAATGCTCGCCGGGTGAACGCAGAAACAGGCTGATACGTCGGCCGCTGCCGTCCTCGAACACCAGCAGTGCAGCCGGCCCCTGCTCATTGCTTAGCAAACGGGCGCCGACCGGGGTGAAACCATAGCCGCTCAGGTCTGGCAACTGGCCTACCTGGCTGAAGTGCCGCTGCAACCAGCCACTCAGCTGTTCAGCGTCGCGGGCCTGAACGTCCAGCACCTGGCTGCCTGCAAACAACCGGTGGGCCTGAACGGCGTCGGCCATGGGCAAATCTGCGCGGGCAAGCGACACGTCACGCACGTGCCAGCCGCCCAGGCCGCCAACGCCAAGCGCAACCACCACCATTGCAGCAGCGGCCCAGCGCCGCTGCCGGCGTTGCCGCGCCTGGCGCAGCAGGTGCTGCCGGTTTACGCGGGTGCCCGCGTTAGGCTCGGCGTAGCCGGCCAGTGCTGCCCGCAGGCGACGGGCATCGGCGCGCCAACCTTCCACGCGCTCGGCAGCCTGCGGGTTGCTGGCCAGCCAGGCTTGCACTTCGGCCCTGCGCACTGCGTCAAGCCGGTCGTCGACATAAGCGTGCAGTTCGTCTTCGCTGGGGATCAGGCGTGTCATTTCAGTCTCCGCAATGCCGGTGGCTGGGGGGCGCCTTCGGTAAGTTCACGCAAGGCGGTGCGCGCGCGCGACAGGCGCGACATCACGGTTCCAATGGGGATGCCCAGGGCTTGGGCGGCTTCCTTGTAGCTCAACCCTTCAATGCTGACCAGCAGCAACAGCGCGCGCTGCTCGTCCTTGAGCTGGGCGAAGGCCTGCAGGTCGGCCTGGGCCAGGACGATGTCCTCCAGATTGTCACCCACAGGCTCGGCGTCCGGCTCAGCGCGCCCGAACCAGGCCAGCCAGCGCGCATGCAGGCGATCCCGGCGCTTGCCGTCGAGGAACAGCCGATAAAGGATGGTGAACAGCCAGGCGCGCAGAGCTGCGCCGTCGCGCTGTTGCTGGCGACGGCTGAGGGCGCGCTCGACGGTGGCCTGGACCAGGTCGTCGGCGCTGCCAAGGTCGCGGGTCAGCCATACGGCAAAGCGCCGCAGGCGGGCAAGCAGTTCGCGCCACTGATGGTCGTCCAGGTCCTGCATGGCTATGGTCCGGCCCTAAAGGCTGTGAGTGTAGAGAACAGACGCCTGGCGGAAAAAACTATTCCTGATCAGGGAATAAATTTTTGCCACCACCGTCGTACCGGCATCTTCACTGAACCGGATGCCCCCATGAACCCACCTTTGCACGGACCGGCAAAAGCCTTGCGCTTCGCCGCCATTGGCGCCGTGATGCTGGCCGCAGGCGCAGGCTTCGCCTACGCGGCCGGCTGGCTCGGCACACCAGCGCTGACGCCCCAGCGCATCATCGACACCTTCGAAGCACAAGCTGGGCACTATGCTGGCTACCGCAAGAACCACGCCAAGGGCCTTTGCGTGAGCGGCTACTTCGAACCCAGCGGGCAGGCTGCAAGCCTGTCTACCGCCCGCGCGTTCAGCCAGCCCCAGGTACCGGTGATCGGCCGCTTCGCCATTGGCGGTGCAAACCCGTTTGCACCCGACACCGCCATACCCGTGCGCAGCCTGGCGATCCAGCTATCCACCGACGATGGCCAGGTCTGGCGCACCGGCATGAACAACCCGCCAGTGCTCGCAGTGAGCACAGCCGAAGCGTTCTACGAGCAGGTGCTGGCCAACACACCGGACCCTGCAACCGGCAAGCCAGACCCGGCCAAGGTCCAGGCGTTCTTCGCTGCACACCCCGAAAGTGCGCCGTTTCGCCAGTGGGCTGCGGGGTACAAACCTAGCGACAGTTTTGCCAGCACCGCCTACCACAGCATCAATGCCTTTCGCCTGATTGACGCCAAAGGGGGTGAGCACCCGGTGCGCTGGCAGCTCGAACCCCAGAGCCCTTTCGCGGCACTGCCGCCCCAGGTGGATGACAAGCTGTTCCTGCAGCACGACTTGCAGGCACGCCTGGCCAAAGGCCCGTTGCGCTGGGCCCTGCGCCTGGTATTGGCAGAGCCCGGTGATGCTGTGGACGACCCTGCCAAACCCTGGCCTGCCGACAGGCCCAGCGTGAATGCTGGCACCCTGGTGCTACAGGGCGTGGACGCCCCCGAGCAGGGGGCCTGCCGTGACCTCAACTTCGATCCGTTGATTCTGCCGAAAGGCATAAAACCGAGCGCGGACCCGATTCTTGCGGCACGCTCGGCGGCCTATTCGGAGTCGTTCAACCGCCGTAGCCGCGAGTCCCTCAACACCGGAGCCCAGCCATGAAACCCACCGCCTTCCACCCACTTGCTCGCCTGCTGCACTGGATGATGGCCGTGATGATTCTGGTGATGTTGTTCATCGGTGTCAGCATGGTCGGGGACCTGTCCGTACGCCACCCTGTGCTGGTCAGCCTGCACAAGGCGACAGGCCTTGCGCTGCTGGTGCTGGTGATCGTGCGTATCATCCTGCGGCTGAGCCTGCCGCACCCGCCGCTGCCTCGTGACCTGCCGCCGCTGCAGCGCTTGGCAGCCGCGGCATCGCATTGGGTGCTGTACGGGTTGATGCTGGCCATGCCGCTGCTGGGCTGGGCCATGTTGTCCGCCGGGGGGTACCCGCGCCCGCTGGGCCTGCCTGCAATCGCCCCGCATGACCTGCAACTGTATGCGGTACTGCGCCGGGCCCACGGCTGGGCAGGTTACCTGCTATTCGCCACGGTGCTGGTGCATGTGGGTGCCGCGCTGATGCACGCATGGGTACGCCGCGATGGCGTGATGCGCAGCATGTGGCCCGGGCCTCTGCGCCGCCGGAGCCCAGGGGGCGCCGCAAAGGGTTCGACAGCCGATAATGGTTCTTACTAATATCGTCGGCCTCTTATCTGCACTGCCTGGACTTCGCCATGATCGCTGCAAAGGACACTGCCTCCCCAACTGCCGCAAGCACCCTGGACCTGCGCCCACTGTTACTGGCCAACCTGGCCTGCACCATGTCGATGATGGCCTTCGTCGTGCTGGTAGGCCCGCTGGCACGCCAGTTGGGGCTCGCCACCTGGCAGGCGGGCGCTGCGGTGACGGTGGCGGGCGTTGTCTGGGTGCTGCTGGCGCGGCCGTGGGGCCGCGCAGCAGACCGCCTGGGCCGTTGGCGTGTGCTGTTGCTGGGCAGCGCAGGCTTTACCTTGGCGTACTGGGTGTTGTGCCTGTTCGTCGAGGGGGCCTTGCGCTGGTTGCCAGGCCCGACACTGGCGTTCATCGGCCTCATGCTTGCCCGCGGCTGCATCGGGGCGTTGTACGCAGCGATCCCGGTGGGTTGCAACGCACTGATTGCCGACCATATCGAACCCCAACGCCGGGCACGGGCCATGGCATCGCTGGGGGCGGCCAATGCTGTTGGCCTGGTGGTAGGCCCGGCACTCGCGGCGCTGCTGGCCCGTCACAGCCTGAGCCTGCCACTGCACGTCATGTCGGTGCTGCCGGCATTGGCGTTTCTGGTGCTGTTGTTCAACCTCAAGCCCCATGCACCGGCCCAGGGCCACGCGCCCAGCCCGGTCAAGTTGAGCGACCGGCGCCTGCGGCGCCCCCTGCTGGTAGCGTTCAGCGCGATGTTCAGCGTTACCGTGTCACAGATCGTGGTTGGCTTTTTTGCGCTGGATCGCTTGCACCTGGCAGCAGCCGAAGCCGCCCAGGCGGCAGGTATCGCACTGACCACGGTGGGTGTTGCACTGATACTGGCCCAGGTCCTGTTGCGGCAGCTGCAATGGCCGCCACTGAAAATGATCCAGGTGGGTGCAACCGTTTCGGCCCTTGGTTTTGCGGCCGGCGCGCTGGCGACCACAGCGCCTTGGCTGTGGGCTTGCTACTTCGTGGCCGCTGCTGGCATGGGCTTTGTTTTCCCGGCATTTTCAGCGTTGGCGGCCAATGCCATGCAGGCCTCGGAGCAAGGCGCTACGGCAGGCTCGGTGGGCGCTGCACAGGGCATGGGGGCAGTGCTTGGTCCACTGGCAGGTACGCTGGTGTACGCACTGGACCCACGGCTGCCTTTTGTGATGGTGGCGCTGTTGCTGCTGCTGGTGGGGCTGTGGCCGACGCCTCGGGCCAGGCACGCCTAGATGCACAGCGCGTGTGCCCTCAGAGTGTGTTTTAATGCGCGTCGCTCATTATTCTTGACACCTCTGATTACAAGGCGGCTATGGACACGGGGACACGACTCAAACTGGTGCGTGAACGCAACAACCTCTCCCAGCGTGAGCTGGCGCGCCGCAGCGGGCTGACCAACTCGACCATTTCGCAAATCGAGCAAAATCGTGTGAGCCCCTCGGTCAGCTCGTTGAAGAAGCTGCTGGAAGGCATCCCCATGAGCCTGGCAGAGTTCTTCAGCTTCGATGAACCTGTGCGCGAGGAGCGCTATGTGTTCCGGGCGGGTGAGCAGCCAGACCTGGGGCGCAACGGGCTGCGTATGTTGCTGGTAGGTGCCAGTGTCGAAGGCCGGCAGATGCGCATGCTGCGCGAGCTGTATGCCCCCGGTGCCGATTCGGGCGAGCCGATCGTGCATGCCGAAGGCGAAGAGTGTGGCCTGGTTACCCGGGGCACCGTGGAACTGTGGGTTGATGGCCAGGTGAGTGTACTCAGCTCGGGCGATGGCTATTACATTCCCACCACCCTGCCCCACAGTTTCAAGAACATCGGCCCGGACGAGGCCGAGATCATCAGCGCCAATACGCCCGCCAACTTCTAAGCACGCCCAGCGGCCCTCGAGCGAGGGCCGCACGCCTCGTCAGGACGCAGCCTGCACATCCTGTGGCTCATGGGCCCTGCTGGCGTAACGTTGCGCCAGCACCGCGCACACCATCAGCTGAATCTGATGGAACAGCATCAACGGCAGGATCATCGCACCAATCCCGCTGCCCACGAACAATACCTGGGCCATGGGCACACCGGTGGCCAGGCTCTTTTTCGAGCCTGCGAACAGGATGGTGATACGGTCCTCCAGGTTGAAGCCCAGCAGCTTGCCCAACACGTGGGTACCCAGCAACACCACCGCCAGCAAGATGCCGCAGACCGCGAACAGGCCGGCCAGGTGCTGCGGCGACACGGTATGCCACAGGCCCGTGACCACCGCCTCGCTGAAGGCGGTATACACCACCAGCAGGATCGAACCTTGGTCCACCACCTTCAACCAGCGAGCGTTGCGCTTGACCCACGCGCCAATCCAGCGCCGGGCAATCTGCCCTGCCACGAACGGCACCAACAACTGCAGGGTGATCTTCAACACCGCATCAAGGCCCGAACCGGTGTCACCACTGGCCCCCAACAGCAGCATCACCAGCAACGGGGTCAGGAAGATACCCAGCAGGCTTGAAGCGGCCGCGCTGCAGATCGCTGCCGGCACATTGCCGCGGGCCAGCGAGGTGAAGGCAATGGCCGACTGTACCGTCGCCGGCAGTGCGCACAGGTAGAGCACGCCCAGGTACAGTTCATTGCCAACCAGCGGCAGGAACAACGGCTTGAACGCCAGCCCCAACAGCGGGAACAACACGAACGTGCAGGAGAACACCAGCAAGTGCAGGCGCCAGTGCCCGGCGCCAGCAATGATCGCCTCACGTGACAGCTTGGCGCCGTGCAGGAAAAACAGCAGCCCGATCGCCAGGTTGGTCAGCCAGCCGAAATACACGGCGCCCTCACCGGAACACGGCAACACGGTGGCAATGAACACCACCCCAAGCAAAGCCAGGGTGAAATTGTCGAAAAGCATACGCAAGTACTTCATCACATTCCCGTCTTGTCATTGTGCAACGCCGAAGGATAGGGGTTTGCGCCCTGCCCCGCTAACGCCGGAACCCCTGGCAGTGTCGCGCAACGGACAACCCCGACCGGCGCTTGGATGCGAACGCATTCAAAGCCGTGCTCACCATGGGTAAACCTGGTCACCTGGAGAGCCTCCAGCACGCTCAGTGAGGCCCGGCAGATCCGCTTTGTCAGACAAATCGACAAAAATGTAGTTCCTAAAAATAATCACTACAAAACGGTTGACGCCGTTCATCCGGCTTGTGCATGATTGAGCCGTCTCCCTGATCGGGAGCGGTGGCAAGGGTATTCCAGACGGCCTGCGCGGTAACGCAGGCCGTTCGTGGAGAGGGATCTGTCCAAAAGGCAGCGTGAGAAAGCCCCTGTTGCGATGCTGCGGTAGCAGCCTTGTCAATGCGCTACATCGAGTTGGCGCCAACTGTGAAAATCACCTGAGAATAGGTAATGGGGGCTTTATGATGAACTTGAATGACAACCCAACCATCGATCAATTGGCTGAGCTGTTCGCCCTACGCAAGGACAGCCTCGATGACCATTTGCTGTGGGTCAGCCAGAGCGGCGAAGTGCGGCTTGACCGCCTGCCACCTAATACCATCGAAGACGAATTCGAAGAACACCTGCCCAGCATGCGTGCCCGCTTCAAGGTGTACCGCCGCGGTCAGGGTTATGTCGGCAAGAAGGCTGCCGCCGACACGGAGTTTGTCGGCCGGGTACTGCAGACCTTGCAGCAAGAATGGCCTGCTGCTCGCCAGCAGCAAGCAGTCAAGGTCATCGAACCGCTGAACTGAGGGCTTGCTACAGAGAGCCCGGCCACAGGTGCCGGGCTTTTTCATGCCCGGCGCTTGCGCGGGGTAGGCACAGGCAACGCGCCAGTGGCCATTGCCCGAGCGCGGTCAACCCCCCACACCAAGGCGCGGGTCATGGTTTCACCAGGGCGCGCCGGGTAATACTCCTCCACCAACGCGCGCCCATCGCGGGCGTACAACCCTATAAACAGCTGTGTTGCCCCAAGACGCGACAGGCGAACCTGAACGTCCAGCGTCGTGCCGTCACTAAGCGCCTCATCGTGACAGCGACTGTGAAGATGGGCATCTGCCCATTGCCAATACGTCTGTTCCCTGACTCGCATGAGCGTCCAATCCTCCGTTACGCAATGACTGCGTCAGAAGACCATAGCCCACACGAAGACGCGAGCACTACCGGGCAATGCCCTGAGGCGTGTCAATGAATCGCCAGAAAACCCCGCCGTTGGGCGGGGGCGCCGTCGGGCGCGCAGCGCTTCAAGGCTCAGCACCGCCGGGCCAGCTCAGCCGCGGGCGGCCAATAGCCGTTGCCCGATGCGTGCGCCGAACACGTTGACCAGCAGCCCAGCCATCACCAGTAACGCGCCCCACCCCTGCACCGTGGTCAGGCGTTCGCCCAGCAGCAACGCGGAGGAGCTCAGGCCAATCACCGGCACCAGCAGCGAAAACGGTGCAACCTTGCCTGCCGGGTGGCGCGACAGCAGCGTGCTCCATAGGCTGTAGCCGATGATAGTGGCGACGAAAGCGAGGTAGGCCAGGGCAAATACCGAACTCCAGCCGATGTTGGCCAAGGCATGGCCGATGCGCTCCGGCCCCTCCAGCCACCACGACAGCAACAGAAACGGCAGCGGTGGGATCAGCCCGCCCCAGATCACCAGGGCCACCAGGTTCACCGAGCCGAACCGCCGGGTGATGATGTTGCCCAACCCCCACATCGCCCCGCCGCACAGGGTCAGCACCAGCGCCAGCACGGGCACATGGCTGCCATCTTCGCTACCGATCAGCGCCAGGCCGCTGGCGGCCACCAGCAGGCCGAGCACACTGGCCATGCGCAAGCGCTCACCCAGAAACAGCGCAGCAAAACCCAGGGTGAAAAACGCTTGCGACTGCAGAATCAGCGATGCCAGGCCAGGCGGCATGCCGCTGTACATGGCCTGAAACAGGAAGGCGAACTGCCCCAGGGAAATCGTCGCGCCGTAGGCGATGAGCCAGCGCCAGGGCAATTTGGGCCGTTTGATCACCAACACGGCCGGGAAGGCTACCAACAGAAAACGCAACGCCCCCAACAGCATGGGTGGCAGGCCGTCCAGGCCCACCTTGATCACCACGAAGTTGACGCCCCACGCGACGATTACCACCAGCGCGATGAGCAGGTCCTTGAGCGGCATTGTGGGTTTTCCTTATGCGAACGAATTAGACATATTTCGTTACAGCATAACGGTATTCCTGTTCCACCGACCACCATGAGGCTGAAACCTGTCGCGCAGAGAACTGCCACAGCCAGTACGCCATGCCCACAGTGGCAGCGGGTTCACCCGCCAGGCACCGCCCCTCAAGCCACAGCAAACAACCCATTGGCAATCTGCGCCTGGGCGGCGTCAATCGCCTGGGTACGCTGCTCAGGCCCATACGCCAGCCCATGGGCGCGCACGATTTGCAAGTCAGTGATACCAATGAAGCCCAGCAGCACCTTCAAGAACTCTTCATGGCCAACGGCAGTCGGCTGCTCGGCGTGCAAGCCGCCTGCGGTGGAGACCAACACTACCTTCTTGTCGCCACACAGGCCCTGCGGGCCGGCCTCGGTGTAGCGGAATGTCTTGCCGGCAACCGCGATGCGGTCGATCCAGGCCTTCAGTTGGGTAGGCACGCTGAAGTTGTACATAGGCGCACCAATCACCACCGCATCGGCAGCCAGGAATTCTTCCAGGGTTTCGGCACTGAGCTTGGCTTCGAACGCCTGAGCGGCGTCCCGCATATCTTCGGCTGTGCCGGCCGCCATCAGCGTAGCTGCAGAGAAATGGGCGATGGCGTCTGCTGCCAGGTCGCGGTACACCACCTCGACGCTCGGGTCAGCGGCTTGCCAGGCCTGGACCACTTCGCGGCTGAGCTGACGGGAGGCAGAGTTGTCGCCGAGGATGCTGGAATCGATGTGCAACAGTTTCATGGGACGCTCCTTGGAATGAGAACCGCGATGTAGCGCGGCCAGGATGGGAGCATCCTACGTGGAACGACAAACGCTGTTAAGGCGGTGGAATTGTGCCAGTTCGTTCCATGGGTGGGACAATGCCAGCGGATTGACCGTGAAAAACCCTGCTTGCGCGCCTAGGTTTCAAGCAGCGCAAATCGCTCCCCGAGCATATCCAGCAGGGCACGCACCGCTGGCAGCAAGGCCTTGCGCGAGGTGAACACCGCATGAATCAAACCGCTCTGCGGGCGATAGTGCGGCGATAGCTCCACCAGCCGGCCCGCTGCCAGGTCGCCCCGCACCATGATCTCCGGCAGTTGCACTGCACCCACGCCGATCAGCGCAGCATGATGCAGCGCGCTCAGGTCCGAAGTCACCAGCCTGGGTACGTGCTGCACCCTCAAGGCATTGCGCAGCTCGTCGAACAATACCCACTCATGGGTCGGCCTGGCAGGCCAGAGCGCCATGGTCGGCAGTTTCGCCAACGCCTGCAGCGGGTCGCCGTGATCGTACCCCGCAGCCAGGCCAGGGCTCGCGACCAGGCGCTGGCAACTGTCCCCCAGGCGCTTCACCACCAGGCCATCATCGGCCAACGGCGGAAAACGAACCCGCAACGCAATGTCGACCCCGTCGCTCAACGGGTCCACCACACGGTTGGTGCTTTCAAGGTGCACGAGCACCTTGGGGTACAAGGCAATGAAGTCGGCAATCATGGCGTTGGCGCCGAGGGCCCCCAGCCCGGGTGGGCACGTAATCCTGATGATGCCCTGGGGCTCGCGCTTGGCCGACAGCACCCTGGCCTCCGCCGCCTCGGCCTCTTCGACCATGGCCTGGCAATGGCGGTAGTAGTCCATACCGATCTCGGTCACGGCAAAACGCCGGGTGGAGCGGTGGATCAGTTGCACGCCAAGGCGTTCTTCCAGCGCCAGCACCCTGCGGCTGAGCCTGGACTTGGGCACGTCGATTTTCCTGGAGGCCGCCGCAAAGCCGCCGTGCTCCACTACCTTGACGAAGATGAACAGGTCGTTGAGGTCAATCACTGGTAACTCGGGTTCCGCGCGTGAAGGCCTGACTATACCTCAGTGCCGGCACACTGCCCGCATTGCAAGTTTTGCTGAACTTGCAATTGCGCATGGCACGCAACTTTGAAGTTGATCATCACGTCAGGTTTTAGTGTCGGACAGCGCGAGTTGAAAGAGCTGGAAGCGCCCCAGGAAAGTTGCGACGGAGCGCCAGACACAAATGCTATTGATATTGGCTTGCATTTACACTTACGGATTTGTACGCTCTGCCACCTTCAGGACACCCCGCGAAAAGGATCTCGCATGTTTCCCTTTACACAATCCGCCGAGCAACTTCTATTGGCTCGTTGGGCAGAAGCCCTCACAACTCCGCACTTTTCCGCCAGGTCCGTCACCCTCTCAGACTTGTACTCAGCACTCGAGCCGGCCCAGACGCGGAGTTTCCAGCGCCTGGTCCAGGCCTTGTTGAGAGAGGGTCTGGTCGCCGCCACAGATACCGTATTCGCAGCCCAGCCCTTTATTGAAGTGCCACGCGCCAACGCAACACTCCGCTTCGATTACTTACGGCCCGGGCGCATGAACAGTTGGGATGTTCGCGGCCACATTAATTATCAAGTAGACGGCCAAGCCAGTTACCGCATCGCCTGGCCTTCCGAACTGCTCACCGCATTGAGCGGCACTTTTGAACAGGCCCCCGAAGACGCCATCATTGCCAGGCTGGCCGCCGAACTTGACGACAGCCTGATCAATGACACGTTGTGCCTGGCTTACCACAACCGATGGTCGCATGACCTCTCCCGCAGCATGGCGAGTTGCAGTTTGCTTCAGGGCCTGAGGCGCATGGAGGCGCCTGCCAACCCGTCCATTCTGCTCGAGCAATGGGGCACACTGGGCCACCCATGGCACCCCAACTACAAGACCAAACTTGGCCTGACCACGCAGCAGGTCGTGCAGTATTCACCGGAGTTCTGCGCAAACGTTGGCGTACGTCTGTATGCGCTGCATCGCCAGTATGCCCACATCGAACGACTGCCTGAAACCGATGACTACTGGCAGTGGTGGCAGCAGCGCTTCCCACAGGCAGCCAGCCAGTTGCAGGACCACTTGCTGGACAACGGCCTTAACGCCGCCGACTACGTTCCGCTGCCAGTGCACCCTTGGCAGGCTGAACAATCGCTGTACCAGGCATTTGCCGGGGAGATATCGGACCGGCTGCTCGTGCCGACCGACATCACTGCCTTCAACGCCGCGCCCACCATGTCATTCCGCACCGTGCTGCCCGAGGCCAGCCTCACGGCGCCGATGGTCAAGCTGCCGGTGTCGCTGCGCTTGACCAGCGTACAGCGCACTGTTTCGCCCCGGTCGGCGCGCATGGGGCCGAGGGTAAGCCAGCTGCTGCAGCAGATGCTTGAGCGTGAACCCGCCATTGCCACCCTGCTGGACATCGTGCCCGAGCGTATTGGCGTGCATTACACGCCCGTACCTCGCAACGATGATCGCGCGCGCCACCTGGGTGTCCTGTACCGGGACAACCCTGCCAGCCTTCTGGCTGAAGGGGAAATCGCCATCCCGGTGGGCAGCCTCTTCGCCACCGACGAAGCAGGCAGGCCACTGCTGCGTCAGTGGGTGCTGCTGACCACAGGGTGTGACGACAGTACCGGCATGCTGGACTTCTTCCAACGCTACATCGGCATCGCCGTGCCGTCGCTGCTGGGCATGTACCTCAAGTACGGGGTGGCTTTCGAGGCCCATCAACAGAACAGCTTCATGGTCATGGGTGCCGATGGCGCTCCCGCCCGCTTGCTGATTCGTGACTTCGGCGATATACGCATCCACCGTGCCACCCTGCATGCCCATGGTCTGGACCTGGCACTGCATGACCCGTTGATGACACTGTTCGACGATGATGCGTTCGTTCGCGACAAGCTGTTGCATACCACGTTCATGTGCCACCTGGGCGAGCTGGTATTGCTGTGTGCATGTCACTGGGAAACACCGCAGGCAGCGTTGTGGGGCTTGCTCGCCGAGGAAATAGAGCGCTGCTTCAATACCCTTGAACCACAAGTATTGCCGAGCCGCTGGCAGCAAGAGCACGACGCGCTGCTGCAGCACGATTGGCCGGCCAAGTCGTTCATGCGCATGCGCCTGCTCGACAGCCATGCCGACATCGTTGGCCGGTTGGCGAACCCGTTGCGGAACACACCTGATGAAGGCTGATGCATTCGCCTTGCGACTGCTGATCGTCATCCAGCTGTTGTCCATGGGGGCCATGGAGATGAGCGGGCCGTTCTGGCCGCTGCAAATTCAGGCCCTGTCAGGTGGCGACGACCCGCGAGTGATCGCACTGCTGTCGTCGGCTGTGTATGCCGGCCCCATGATCGCCGCCATGCTGCTGACACCCCTGTGGGGGCGGCTGGGTGACCGCACCGGCCACAAGCCGATGATCCTGCGCGCCTTGCTGGCCCTGGCACTGTGCCAAGGCTTGGCGGGGGTTATCAGTAACCCGTGGGGGCTGGTGGGCGTGCGTATTGCACAAGGCGCATTGGCAGGTTTTCTGGCGGCGGCCCAGGCGTATGCCTTGTACTGGTGCACCCCTACATCCCGCGGGCGTACCCTGGCGCACCTGCAGTCCGTCACCGCGATCGGCTCGCTGCTGGGGCCGGTGCTCGGTGGCTGGCTGATGGACAGCGCAGGTTTCGCAGTGCTGTGCTTCAGTGCCACGGGCATCTGCCTGGCGTGCGCCCTGGTCAGCGCCTGGCTGCCAGCCGACCCCGCACGTGCCCGCGCCGCGAAACACCAGGGCACCTCGGCGTCGCCCCTGCCCAGGCGCTGGCTGGGCGGCATTCTGCTGATCATCGTGCTGGTTCAGGCTGCCAAGATCATGCCGCAGCCGTTCTATGCGCTGTATGTGGCTGAAGTGCTCACCGCACCCAGCTGGATCATCGGTGCCACCTATGGGGCCAGCGCACTGACCCTGGCGTTGTCGGCACCCCTGTGGGGGCGCCTGTTTGACCGGCTGCAGCCCGCACAAACGCTCAAGGTGATCGAGCGCGTGACCTGGCTGTGTGCGGCAACGCTGGCAGCCACCGCCCTCGTCGGCCAATGGCCAGCGTTCATGGCCACCCGGCTGGTCTGGGGTGTCTGGCAAGGGGCACTGCTGCCAGTGGCCTACATGCTCATCGCTACCACCGTCAGTCACCAGCAACAAGGTTTCGCCATGGGCCTTGGCAACAGCGCGGCCAAGGCCGGTGCATTGCTCGGCACCGTGGTCGGCGGGGTAGCCATGGCCACCGTCGGCCTGCACCACGCTTTCTGGTTCGTGGCTTCGGCCTACCTCTGCGCTGCGCTGTTCATCGGCCTTGTGCGCCGCCACCACGGTGCCTCTGCTTCGTTCGTTTCTGCCAACCCCACCCATAATGCCTAGAAAACACCGCCATGAAACTTTCCAGACTCTCGCTGCTGATTTCGTTAACCGCCGCTGGCCTGCCTGCCTGGGCTGAGGAAGCCTCGAACGACACCGCTGTCCAGTTACAGGCCACCGTAACCTCCGCCACGCGTGTGGAATCCACCATCGCGTCCATTCCCGGCTCAGTGCAGGTTATCGACGCGCCCCAGATCCGCGAACAGATGGGCGCCGGGCGCCGGGTCGCCGACATCCTGGGCCAGTTGATCCCCGGTATCGCGCCGTCCAGTGGCGGCATGAGCAACTACGGGCAAACGTTGCGTGGCCGTAACATGCTGGTCCTGATCGACGGAGTCTCGCAAAACGCCACACGCGATAATTTCCGCCAACTGAACAGCATTTCCCCCGACAGCATCGAGCGCATCGAGGTGATTTCAGGCGCCAGCAGCGTGTACGGTGCCGGCGCTTCTGGCGGCATGATCAACATCATCACCAAGCGCAACCAGGGCGAGCCACTGGCCTTCACCAGCAAGCTGGGGATCACTGCCGGTGACAACCTCAGCCGCAAAGGTTTCACCTATGAGGGGTTCCAGAGCGCTACCGGCCGGCAGGGCCCTGCGGACTGGTACCTTTCCGGGGCTTACACCCAGCGTAACGACCAGTTCGATGCCAAAGGCCACCGTATCCCTCAGGACACCTCCCAGGGCTCGAACATGGACACCGACACCTACGACCTGCAAGGTCGGTTCGGTTTGGAACTGGACGAAACCAAGAAGCTGACGCTGGGCCTGCAGGATTACCGCGACAAGCAGGATACCGACTACACCAAAGACCCCAGCAACAGGCGTGAGGCCGTGGCGGTGAAAGGCCTGAGCCTGGATGACCAGCCGTCCACCCACAACCGCGCCGCCAACCTCAACTACACCGAGAAGGACTTCTTTGGCCAGGGCCTGAACGTAGAAAGCTACTGGCGCAAGTCCGATGCCTTGTTTTTCCCCGACATCTCCCGGGGCCGCGCCGGCGTATCGGCCACAGACAGCCAAACCACGGTGTATGGCCTGCGCACGGCCATCGATACCCCGCTACCAGCCATCGGCTCTGGCTCCGGTAACCTGGTATGGGGTGCGGACTACAGCCACGAGTTTGCGCGTCAGCGCGGCGATCAGTACGCCGTCAATGGCCTGAACTACCGTAAAACTGGCACCACCTACGAGCTAGGCCCAGACCTGGAAACCACCACCCGAGCCCTGTTTGCCCAGGTGGCCTGGGATGTGTCGGACTGGACATTCCGCGGCGGCGTGCGCCGCGAGTGGGTGCAGAGCAAGGTCGATGACAGCATTGCCTACGGCGAGATCGTCCAGACCGGCCGGCGCGCCACGCTACCGGGCGACACGCTGAAGTACGACGCCACCTTGTACAACCTGGGTGCGGTCTACCACTTCACTGAAAACCAGGACGTGTTCGCCAACTTCAGCCAGGGCTTTTCACTGCCGGATATCCAGCGTTTTCTGCGCGACGTGAACAGCACCTACAACATCCAGAACCTCAATGCCCAGGCGATCAAGGTAGACAGCTACGAGCTGGGCTGGCGCGGCAACTGGAACCCGGTGCAGGCGCAGGTGACGGTGTACAACAACACCTCGGACGTAACCCAGTTCTACGATGCCAACGACCGCGTCCTGCGCCTGATCAACCAGAAAGAGCGCGTACGCGGTATCGAGAGCAGCCTCACCTGGTACCTGACCGACCAATGGTCTACCGGTGGCACCTACGCCTACTCCAAGGGCGAAACCGAGCAGAACGGCAAGTGGATCGACTTGCCAGCCACCCGCATCGCGCCCGCCAAGACCACGCTGTTTGTGGCGTACGCCAACGACGACTACAGCGTGCGCCTGCAAGGCATGCGTCTGGCCGACTACAACGCGGCGGCACGGGACAACAATGGCCGGCAGATCAACGGCTACACCCTGCTCGATCTTATAGGTTCGGTGGAACTGCCCGAGGGCCGGTTGGAAGGCAGCATCCACAACCTGACCAACCGCAGCTACGAAACCCTGCTCACCCAGGCAAACGGCAGAACCCCTTACCCCAACGCCGAAGGCCGAACATTCAGCCTGGCCTATACCCTGGACTGGTGAGGCAGCGCTTGCGCGGCGCACCCAGCGCTGGTTTGATCACGGTGACCGTGCAAGAGACGAACACCATGCCTGCCAAGACGATGAGTGAAGCGCAAGTGGCTGCGTACTGCCTGAGCCTGCCTGGGGCGCGCGAGGACTATAAGTGGGGCGGTATCCGCGTGTTTTCGGTGGCAGGCAATAAAATGTTCGCCGTGCTTGACCTGGCGGGGGCGGGGCTATCGTTCAAGGTGGCCGATGAGCTGTTTCTGGGCTATTGCGATCGGCCTGGGGTACGGCCTGCGCCTTATCTGGCGCGGGCCCGCTGGGTCAGCATGGCGCCGCCCTACCCCATGGGCCGCGACGAATTGAGCGACCTGCTGCTGCGCTCGCACCAGCTGGTGGTGCAGCGTTTGCCCAAGCGCTTGCAGGTGGGTCTTAGGCCCTGACCCACCCGCAGGCCTGTGAACGACCGATTACCCCAAAGGCAGATAGCGCCCCTGGAAAAACAGCCAGTCGGCCCAGAACACCTGATGCAGCAGCACAATGGGCCAGAACAGTAACTGGTACGACACCTTGCGTGTCTTGTGCCTGAACAGTTGCTGCGCCACGAGTGCACCCGGCCAGCCGCCCAACAGCTCGCTGGCGTGCAACAGCTTCTCAGGCGTGCGCCAGCCCTGGCTGATGGCCTGGCGCTTATCGCGCCAGTACAGCAGCAGGCTGATCAGGCTCATGGCCGGGTACAGCGCCAGTGGCCACCAGGTTTGATCGTTCCAGGCCATGCGCGCAGCCCCAAGCCCCGGCAGCAGGCACAATACGCCCAACAGCAGCAGCTTCAGGCGCACATTGCGCACACCCGCCTGAGCGTGGCGGCTTGGCTGGTCACGCATGGGCGGTAGTCCAGTCGACCCAGCCGAACTGCCAACTGGCCAGGATCAGCAACCCGAACACGATCCGGTACCAGGCAAACGCTGCGTAGCTGTGGTTGGCAATAAACTTGAGCAAGGCGCGCACGGCGATCATGGCGAAAATGAACGAGGTCACGAACCCCAATGCGAACACGGGCAAGTCATCCGGCTGGAACAGGTGCCGGTACTTGTAGCCGGAATACACCGCTGCCCCGACCATGGTTGGCATTGCCAGGAAGAATGAAAACTCGGTGGCCGCTTTGCGCGACAAGCCGAACAGCAGGCCGCCGATGATGGTGGAGCCGGAACGTGAAGTACCCGGGATCATCGCCAGGCACTGGACGAAGCCAATTTTCAGCGCATGGCCCCAGCCCATTTCATCCACATGGTCCACCTCCACAGTGTGCTGGCGGCGCTCGGCCCAGAGCATGATCACCCCACCCACCACCAGCGCGGCTGCCACGGTGATGGCGTTGAACAGGTATTCATGGATCATGTCGGCGAACAATACACCCAGCACCAGCGCAGGCAGGAACGCCAGCAGCAGGTTGCCGGTGAAGCGCCTGGCCCGCGGCTGGCTGGGCAAGCCCCGGACGACATCGAAGATCTTGCTGCGAAATTCCCACATCACCGCCAGGATGGCGGCCAGCTGAATGATGATGTTGAAGGCCATGGCCCGTTCGCCGCCAAACCCGATCAGGTCGGCAACGATGATCTGGTGGCCGGTACTGGAGATTGGCAAAAACTCCGTCAGCCCTTCGACCACGCCCAATATGATTGCCTGAAAGGCAGTCCAAAAATCCATCATTCCCCCGATGAAGCTTGCGCGTGACAAGCCCCTTGTTCTTGATTTGCTTAGGTCGCCGCACGCGGCCCGGCATTTTTACAGCGCCTGTTGGTCACAAAGCCAGAAGAAAAGTTCACGCCCCCTAAAGGTTTCATCTTGCGCGGCCGAGATGCTAGCAGAGGCTCTTTGCATTGGCTTTACGCGACCTGCTGCAGACTATTTCTGAGATAGCACTTAGCCATTGGTCGAGTGGGGCCACGTAGCCAGCCGTGCTTGGATGCACCTGAATAAAAAGAACAAACGGGAGCACCTGAATGAAGACGTTGAGATCGATGTCGATCAGCAGCCGCTTGTGGCTGATTCTGCTGGTGTCGGTGGCCATGCTGGTGGTGCTGGGGCTGCTGATGCTGCGCCAGATCCACGGCGACCTGTACCAGGCCAAGGCCGAAAAAACCCGCCACGTGGTGCAGACTGCGGCCGGGGTGCTGGCGTATTACCATGGGCTTGAAGCAGCCGGCACGCTCAGCCGGGAGGCCGCTCAGCAACAGGCGTTGCAGGTGGTGCGGGCACTGCGCTACGACCACGACGACTACTTCTGGATCAACGACCTGGGGCCGAAAATGGTCATGCACCCGACCAACCCCAAGCTCGACGGCCAGGACCTGTCGGGTATCCGTGACCCGGACGGCTTCGCTGTATTCAACGAAATGGTTGCGCTCGCACGGCAACAGGATGCCGGGCCGGTCAATTACCGCTGGCCCAAACCCGGTGCCAGTGAGCCGGTTGCCAAGACTTCCTATATTCAGCTGTTCAAGCCCTGGGGCTGGATCATCGGTTCAGGTGTATATATCGACGGCGTGCAGGCCGAATTTGCCCGCCAGGTGCGCGATGCATCGCTGCTGGGCCTGGTTATCGCCCTGGTGCTGGCCGTGGTGGTGCGGCTGATAGCCCGCAGTATCGCGCTCCCTTTACGAGAGGCGGTAGAAGCCATGGGCACCATCGCCAGCGGCGAGAGCGACCTTACCCGGCGCCTGGACACCCATGGCCGGGACGAAATCACCCACCTGGGTGAACACTTCAACCGCTTTAACGGCAAGCTGCAGGGCGTGGTCGGCCAACTGCAGGGGGCGGCCCATGAACTGGCACGTTCGGCCGGCCATGTGGGCGACAACGCCGGGGCCGCTCAACATCAAAGTGCCCAGCAGTCGCTGCAGATGGACCAGGTGGCCACGGCGGTCAACGAAGTCACCTACGCCGTGCAGGATGTGGCCAAGACGGCCGAGCAGGCGGCGGGCGAGATGCGCACAGCCCAGCAGCAGGTGGCCCATGGGCAGCAGGCTATCCACGGCAGCCTGGCGCAAATCGACCGGCTATCGATGACCATCGACCAGGCCGTGCAGGTCATTCGTGAACTGGCCGGGCACAGCACGCGTATAGGGGGTGTGCTGGAGGTGATCCGCTCGATCGCCGAGCAGACCAATTTGCTGGCACTCAACGCCGCCATCGAAGCCGCCCGCGCCGGTGAACAGGGCCGAGGGTTTGCCGTGGTCGCTGACGAAGTGCGGCTGCTGGCCCAGCGGACCGCCCAGTCGACGGCTGAGATCCACACCATGATCGAGCACCTGCAAAGCCAGTCCGATGCGGCGGTGAAGGCCATCGACACCAGCAGCGAAGCGTCGCGCCAAACCGTCGAGCAGGCCCGTGAAGCTGGCGCCAGCCTGGATGCAATCAACCTGGTGTTGAACAACCTCACCGCACTGAACGCGTCCATCGCCAGCGCCACGTTACAGCAGTCGCACGTCGTGGAAGAGATCAACCGCAATGTACTGGATACCGCTGGGCTTTCTCAGCAGGCCGCCGAAGCGGCGCGCCAGTCAAGCGATGCGGGCCTGGCCCTGGGCCGCCTGAGCCAGGACCTTGAGCAGTTGCTGCGCCAGTTCCGGGTTTGATACACGCAGCGCGGTAGGCACAGGCTGGACCGCAGCCTGTGCCCTACACCTTACCCCTGCGAACGGCTACAATCGCGCCCCTCCCCGATTTATCCAAGGATCGCCGATGTCCGGCCTTGAACTCATCGCCGCCGTCCTCGGCGTTACCGCTGTATGGCTGACGGTCAAGCAGAACACCTGGTGCTGGCCCATCGGCCTGATCGCCGTGCTGATCTACGGCTGGTTGTTCTATGAGGTCAAGCTGTACTCGGGCATGTTGCTGCAGGTTGCCTACGCCGGTTTGCAGCTGTACGGCTGGTGGCAATGGAAGCGGCCTGGGCGCGCTGAAGAGGCGCGCCGGGTCTCTCGCCTAGCACCATTGCCAATGGTCGCCGGCCTGGCCGCCGGCCTGGTGCTGAGCGCAGGGCTGGGCGCCAGCATGGCCGGCTTCACCGATGCCGCGCTGCCGTGGCTGGATGCCACCCTGACCGGGTTCAGCCTGGTCGCGCAATTGTGGATGGCGCAGAAGCGTGTGCAGTGCTGGCCGCTGTGGGTAGTGGTCGATATCGCCTACGTCGGCCAGTACCTTCATCAGCAGCTCTACTTCACGGCGGGCTTCTTCGTAGTGCTGACCTTGATCGCCCTGCGCGGCTGGCTGGAGTGGCGCCGTGACCCGGCGCTGGCGCAACCATGAAGGTCGTGGTGCTGTGCGGGCCGGAATCCAGTGGCAAGAGCTGGTTGAGCGGGTTGATCCAGGCCCGTTTCGGGGGTGTGGTGGTAGGCGAGTACGTCCGCTACTTCATCGACCAGCAAGGGCGGGACACCTGTTATGCCGATATCCCGGTCATCGCCCGCGGCCAACTAGCCTGGGAAGATGACGCACGTGCAGAGGCCCCGCCACTGCTGATCCTCGACACCCACCTGCTCAGCAACATGCTGTGGAGCCAAGCCTTGTTTGCGGCGTGCCCGCCGTGGCTGGAGCAGGCATTGCTGGCGCGGCATTACGACCTGCACCTGTTGCTCAGCCCTCAAGGGGTACCTTGGATAGCGGATGGCCAACGCAGCCAGCCGGCGCTGCAGGACCGCCAGCAGTTCTTCGACGACAGCCTGCAGTGGCTGCAACGCCACCAGCAGGCCTACCATGTCATCGAGGGCACCTGGGAACAGCGTCAGCAGGTGGCCGCCGAGCAAGTCTCCATCCTGATGGGGCGCTGCGCGAGGCCATACCTGCCCCAGTGTTAAGCACGTGACACACGCCAGCTCCCGAATACCCCGCATTCAGGGGCTTTGGTGTTAATTGCAGCAGAGTGTCAAGGCGCTGAAACAGCCAAGTTTCCCCTTCAAGATTGAGGCCATTGCAGCTGTCCGCCCACCCTGGGTGGCGGTGCGCTGTATCAGGGCTGACACACATCCCCACCTCATCACCCCTCCAGAACGCTCAAGCCCTTGATATTGGTGCAGTTATCAAAAGCGGCACGGCTTCTGCTCTGCCTAGCGCATCGCTGAACAAGGCCAGCGGCTGAAGAGGGAACGCCGTCGTGAGGAAGATCAACCACCGCCTCAACCACCTGATGCTGATCGGGTGCGTGCTGGGCTCGCTGAGCCTGTCGGCCCAGGCCGACAACGGCATCATCGTGATCACCCGTGATGTGCAGACCCGCAACGCGGTAGTCCCCCCTCTGCAGCCTGACCCCTCCCCGACCACCGTCAACGCCAACCCCGTCGCTCACGTGCTCAGGCAAACCAACGAACTGAGCGATGGCGACTTCGCCAACATCAGCAGCGGCGCTGGCATCAATTCGCTCATCACCCAACAGACCGACCACCTGGGGGGCAACCTGTCGCATCAGAACCAACTGCCCAACCTGGCCGCAGGCAGAGGGACAGGCTCGGGCAACGGTATTTCCAACATGGTCAATTCAAGCGTGCAGAAAGGCCTGGCCCCTCTGCAGATCCTGACGGGAGGCAAGTGAGATGAAGCCCATGCTGCTTCTGCTGGCCGCGCTGTGCGGCGCGCCGGCCTTCGCCCAGCCACCGGCCGCGGTCAACAACACCGCCGACATCGACAACTCGGGCAGCGGTTACCAAGGCAACATGACGGTCAACCAGGCGGCGGGCGACATGCAGCAGCAGGCCAACGCCCGCGCCTTCGCAGCCGGGCACGGCGCCAGCGCCAGTACCCAGGTCCGTCAGCGCCTGAACGTACCGGCTGACCCGGCCATGGATGCAAAGGCCAGTATCGGTGGCACTGCGTTCAGCAATGGCAGTGGCGCCCTGGGCGTCAACCAGAGTGCCGGTGCCGGCACGCAGCAGGCCAACGCCCTGCGTATCAGTACCGGTGTACAACCGCAAAGCATCGACGACAGCGTCCTCATGCAACAGAACGTGGCGCTGCTCAACAACTCCGATTCAGCTGCCATCTCGGCCGGCCATCGCCAAGTCACGACCAGTGACCAGGCGTTCACCGGTGGCCGTGGGGTGGTACAGCTGAACCAGAGTGCCGGGGTGGGAAACCGCATGGCCAACACCTTGAGCATACGGGTCGCGGATTGACCCTTTTCGTTAAGAACGACACTTAACCCTTAAGAGCACGGAGAATCACCATGAAACCTTCGATGGCACTCAAGCCTCTGGTTTTCGCAATTGCGGCGGTCATGGCTGTAGCTGCACAAGCTGATCAGAACGGCCGCACCTACCATAACGGCAGCAGCACCACCTGGCTGCCCATTTCGGCCAAAGCCGATGCACTGGATACCCAGCGCAGCACCGGCAACACCATCACCAACCAGGGCACTGTGAACCAGGCCGAGATGAGCAGCTCGGCCACGGGCGCAAGCGGCAACGTGGGTGTCAACGTGGCGTCCGGTAATGGCAACCAGCAGGGCAACGCGTCGGCGATCGCCAATGCGGCGGCTGATTCCACCCTGGACAACAGCTTCGTGTTCGGCACTGCCGAAGCCAATGCTGATGTCAGCCAGTACAGCAACAACAACCGTGTCGACAACTGGTCTACCCAGTCTTCGGCCGTGATGAGCGGCTCGGGCGAGGGCAGCTCGGGTAACGTGGGCATCAACATTGCCGGCGGCGACCTGAACCAACAGAAAAACAGCATGGCCATCGCCAACACCAACGCTGGCATCGGTAACGCCACGGCCACCGCCAAGGCCGACCAGAATGGCCCAGGCCTGGTGGTCAACAACGGCGCCGACCGCACCTACCGTGTCGACACCCTGACCTTCACCACCTCGGCCACCGGCTCGAGTTCGCGCGAAGGCACCCTGAACTCCACCGACAACCGCAGCGCATCGTCCAACTTCAGCCTGGCCGGCTCGCAAAGCGCCAGCTCCAGCGGTTCGAACGGCTGGAACGCCAGCGGCTCGCACTCCAGCAACGCCAGCGGCTCCAACAGCGGCAGTGCCAGCGGCTCGAACAGCTGGGGCATGAACGGCTCGGCCAGCGGCAGCGCCAGCTCGTCCAGCAGTGCCAACCTGACCGCCACCCTCGCAGCTGCAGCGGATGCCACGCGCACCGTAACCGTCAACAACGGCAACGGCGACCGCACCCGCACCAACAGCGTCGACGGCTCGCTGAATGCCTCGCTGAACGCCTCGATCGACAAGTCGCAGCAAAGCGCTTATGACTCCTCGTTCGAAAAAGCCTTCGATTCGAACTACGAGAAAACCCACCAATCGTCCTATGACAAGTCGCGTGACTCTTCGTACACCAAGTCGCATGACTCGTCGTACGAGAACGCCTCGGCCTCGGCGTATCAGAAGTCTGGCCAAGCAGCCAGTCAGTCCTCGAACGACGTTGCCAAGAGCTACAGCGAAAGCAGCGCTTACGACTTGAGCAATACCGTGTCCTTCCAAGTGCTGACCCCGACCGGCTGGGCCAACCCTGTTACCAACACTGCAACCCTCAGCGGTTCGGTGAACGGCGGCAGCGGCAACCTGGGCGTGAACGTGGCGGCAGGTGTGGGCAACCAGCAGAGCAACTCGCTGGCCATCTCCAACACCTCGTTCTAAGTGGCGTGCCAAAGGCCCTCTTCGGAGGGCCTATCCCCAACACACCAGAAGGCAACCGATCATGCGCACCATCGCCTTGGCGTTCCTGTTGTGCGTGGCCTGCGTGAGCGAAGCCGCGCAGATGCCGCTGTCTGTATTGCCCGGCGGTGCCGTGGTGTTCAAACCGATCCAGAGTGTGCGCGAACGCAAGTTCGTCGACCTGGTGCAACAAAAAACCGATTTCAGCTGCGGTGCTGCCGCGCTGGCCACCATCCTGCGCCAAGCCTACTGGCTGGATGTGGACGAACATCAGATCATCGAGGGCATGCTCGCCCACGCCGACCAGGACTTGGTGCGTACGCAAGGCTTCTCGATGCTCGACATGAAACGCTACGTGGAGAGCCTGGGCATGCGTGCCCGTGGCTACCGGGTAGCACCCGATACCCTGCACGACGTGCGCATCCCGGTGGTGGTGCTGATGGACATCCGTGGCTACAAGCACTTCGTGGTCATGCAGAAGGTCGACAGGGGCTGGGTATACATCGGTGACCCCGTGCTAGGGCACAAACGCTACAGGGTCGATGACTTCATCAAAGGCTGGAACGGCATCATCTTTGCCGTGATCGGCCAAGGGTACGACAAAGACAACGCGCTGATAGACCCACCGCTGCCGCTCACCGCCAAGGGCCGCCTGGATGGCTTCACGCCAGTCAAAGACGCAGACCTGCTGGACTTTGGTTTCATCAAAAGCGACTTCTTCTAACGCCTCTTCCAATGACAAGGTGCATGATGCGCCGGGGAGCATTCCATGAAGACCCCAATCTGGCTGGCCATGGCCTGTCTTGCCGCCAGCCTGCCCATCCACGCCGAAACGTTCAAGCCCGTCGAGCTGAAGGACCAGGAGCTGGCGAACCTGCGCGGGCGCTTCGTGATGCCGGGGCGCATCGTCAGTTTCGGCATTGTCATGAGCAGCACCTGGCAGAACGCCCAGGGTGAGGTGATTGGCGCCACCAGCAGCCTGCAGGTGCAGCAATCCACAATCAAACCTCAGTTCTACGTATCGATGATCGATGAAAAAGTCCCCACCAGTGCCCATGCCAGTACCCCGGCAGGCGCTCAAGGTACCGGTACGGTAACCGGTGGCGGCGGGCTGGGGACGACACAAGGGGTCACCCAGGTGGTACGCGCCGCCGGTGACAACAACAGCGCCTACAACAATGTCGATGTGAACGTCACCAAGGCCAACGAGGCGCCCGTGTTCCAGCCTCAGGGCCAGGCGCTGGCCGCCGGGCAGACACTGGTGGGTGAAAATGGCGCCGGTGCGCTCAGCGTATCGTCCAGCGGCGTGGGCGTGCAGTTGAACATCAACGCCAACAATAATCAGGGGAGCACCGTGCAACGGCTGGCCCAGGGCGGGCTGATGCAGAACACCACACTGCTGGGCAATGGCAACTTCGTGAACAACGTGACCTCGTTGAATGTGGTGATGCGCGACAACCTGCCTGCGGCCGCGTCGCTCAATGGCAGCCTGGACCAACTTAAAGGTCTTCGCACTTTCGGATACTGATCTACGCTCAGTCTCATCAAAGCAGTCGGAAGGGACGGCAATTCCATGCAACGATCGTTAACGCTCAAAGCGGTTGTTTGTTTGACTACCTTGGCACCCGCCACCTCGCTGTACGCCGCTGTAGATCCGCAGGTAGAAGCATTGAAACAGGAACTGGTAGAGCTCAAGCGCCGCTACGAGGCCCAGCAGCAGGCGCTGATGGTACTGGAACAGCGAGTGCGTCAGGTTGAGGAAACCCCTGCCGCCCCGCCGCCCAAGCGCCTGGTGAAATCCCCGGCTGAACGCGTCAAGGGTGGCCAGACCGTGGCCACCGGGGCCCCTGGCACCACCGGCAGCTCCTACGGCCAGGCGTTGGCAGCAGACTCGGAGCCTGCACAGAGCGTGTCCAACCTGTACGACGAGGCCAGTGGCTTCTTCGGCGGTGGCAAGTTCAGCCTGGAAACCGGCCTGACCTACACCCATTACGACACCCGTGCGTTGACCCTCAACGGCTTCCTGGCCCTGGACTCGATCTTCCTCGGCAACATCAACCTGGACCGCATCAAGGCCGATAACTGGACCCTGGACCTGACCGCCCGCTACAACCTGGCTCAACGCTGGCAGTTCGACGTCAACGTGCCGGTGATCTACCGCGAGTCCACCTACTCTTCCGGGGGGGCCGGTGGCGCCGGGCCCACCACGTCCGATGCCAGCGTGACGCGTGACCCGGAAATCGGCGACATCAACGTGGGCGTTGCCTACAAGTTCCTCGACGAGTCCGAGAGCTGGCCGGATGCCGTTGCCACCTTGCGGGTCAAGGCCCCCACCGGCAAGGACCCGTATGGCATCAAACTGCGCCAGGTGGCTGGCAACGACAACCTCTCGGTACCTGAAAGCCTGCCGACCGGCAATGGCGTGTGGTCCATCACCCCCGGTATCTCGCTGGTCAAGACCTTCGACCCGGCGGTGCTGTTCGGCAGCCTGTCATATACCTATAACCTGCAAGATTCGTTCAGTGACATCAGCCCGCAGGTCAACAGCAAGGTGCCGGGCGACGTCAAGCTGGGTGACTCGTGGCAGATCGGTGGCGGTATCGCCTTTGCCCTGAACGAAAAAATGAGCATGTCGTTCTCGGTGTCGGACCAGATCGGCCGCAAGAGCAAGATCAAGCCCGATGGTGGTGACTGGCAAACCATCTCCAACAGCGACTACAACGCCGCCAACTTCAACATCGGCATGACCTTCGCTGCCAGCAACAACCTCACGATCGTACCCAACCTGTCCATCGGTCTGACCGATGACGCCCCGGACTTCTCGTTCAGCCTGAAATTCCCCTATTACTTCTGATGGTTGCACACACCGGGCCCGCCTGTGCGGGCTCGGTTTTTGTGTGGCAGGCCTTTGCACAAAGGCTTCCGAGCGCCCTTGCCTGTTATCATCCAGCACAGATGCATGACGTTTTAATGGCAAAAGGGAAGTTTTTGTGAAGAGCCTGTCAGACCGCCCACGCACCCGGTTGATCGCCCTGGCGATGCTGGTGCTGGTGATCCCCCTGGTTGCGCGCACCGTGCTTGGCTGGTCGAACCCGCTTGGCTATGTGTCGGACCTTGCCCTGGGCGGGGTTCTGCTGCTGTTGCTGTATCGCCGCCCCTGGTGGCTGGGCTTGCCGGTTTTGCTGGCCTGGGCGGGCCTCTGGGTGGCTTCGGCCGAGCTGGTCAGCGCGGTGGGCAGGCTGCCGACCAGCGCCGACCTGACCTATTTGTTCGACCCGCAGTTCATGGAAAACTCCACCGGCGGCAGCCTCGCGCACGCCTGGCTGCCCGGCCTGCTGGGCGCAGGCCTGCTAACCTGGCTGGTCTGCGCATGGCGCAGCCGTGGCCAACCCGGCGCGCCGTTGCCGCGCAGTGCGTGGGCCGGTGTCATGGGCCTGTTTGCCATTCACTGGGGCAGCCAGCAGTTGGCGCCCTCGGATGCCGATCAATGGCGCCAGTACAACCTTGGCCACCAGGTGTTGTCTGCGGGCGTGGGCAACCTGCAACGTCTTGTCGAGGGGCGCGCGCCTTTCACACCCCTACCCAGTACCGGGCTGACCCAGGCCGACCTGAACGGCCAGCGCCTGTTGGCCGCCACCGGCAGCGCCCGCAACGTGTTGATCATCACTGTAGAAGGCATCCCAGGGGCCTACGTGCGCCCTAATCGCGAGGCGTTGCACAGCCGCTTCGATGAAGACCTCATGCCCAGGCTTGGCCAGTGGGCGGCTCGGGGCATGAACACCCCGGACTACGTGCTGCACACCCACCAGACCATCCGTGGGCTCTACGCCATGCTGTGCGGCGACTACGACAAACTGGCCAATGGCACCCCCAAAGGCGTAGAGCTGCTGACCCAGGCCGAGCGCAACCAGGCGTGCCTGCCTGCCCAACTGCGCCAGGCCGGTTTTACCACCCATTATCTGCAAGGGGCGGGCCTGCGCTTCATGGCCAAGGACCGCATCATGCCGCACATCGGCTTTGAATCCGTGCATGGCGTGGAATGGTTCGGCAACCGTAACTACTTGGATTTCCCGTGGGGCAAGGATGACCGCGCCTTCTTCGAAGGTGCTCTGGACTACGTGGGCCAGCTGCGCAAACAGGACCAGCCCTGGATGCTGACCCTGCTCACGGTTGGCACTCACCAGCCCTATTCGGCACCGGCGGATTACCTGGCCCGTTACGACACCCCCAAACAGGCGGCCGTCGCCTACCTGGACGACGCCCTGGGCGGTTTCCTGGACGCCCTGGAGCGCCAGGGCGTCCTCAAGGACACCCTGGTGGTGGTCACCTCGGATGAATCCCATGGCATTGACGGTGTGCGCCTTGCCTCGTCCTGGGGCTTCAACCTGACCCTGGCACCCGAGCAGCGTTTGCTGCCAACCCTCAAGTCAGGCACCTACGGCCATGTTGACCTGGCCACCTCCGTACTCGACTATTTCGCGCTGCCCATCCCCCTGGCCCTGAGTGGGCGCTCCTTGTATCGGGATTACGACACTGGCCGCGAGATGATCTCGTTCACCAATGGCATGCTGCGCTATCACAACGGGCAGGGGGTGTTCACCGAGTGTGATTTCCAGCAGCGCTGCCGGCGCTATGCCAGCGACGGTTTCATCGCCGACAAGGCCCGCTATCTGGGCCAGGGCGATAGCTACCTGGGCCAGCAGGTCGGTGCATTGGCGGCGGTACTCGACCAGTCTTTGCTGCAGACCCCACTGAACCTGCGCTACCAGTTCGGCGGCCCCTCCCCCATCCAGCTGCGCAAGCGTATTCACGACGACTGGGCCGACAACCTGATTGGCGCTCAGTATCTGGAAATGCCACAGGGCTCGCACACGCGCGTCAGGGTCAAGGTGCGCTCACTCGACCCCAAGCGGGCAGCATTCATCCAGCTCAAGGCCAAGCAAATGGAGCAGGAAGTGGCCTTGGGCCTGCCCGCCGAGGTAAAGGTAACCACCAAGAAGCCGCTTGAAATGGAGTTCCGTTTCGACAACCCCGTTGAGCGCAAGGCCTTTTCATTTCACCTGCTTGGCTACGGCGGTGGCCAGGTGGAAGTCAGTGACTTCAGCGTGATCACCGCGCTGCCGGGTGAGGATGACGGCCTGGATGAGTTGACCGACGCCCCTGTCGCCCACGCGGGTTGACGGCATGGCGGGCTAGGTGCGCACACCCAGCATGCCGCGCTCGACGATGAAATCGATTATCGCCTGCAGGCCCTCGCCTTTTTTCAGGTTGCTGAAGGTCCAGGGCCGTTGTGGCCGCATGCGCTGGGTATCACGTTCCATGACCTCAAGCGATGCGCCCACATAGGGCGCCAAGTCGGTCTTGTTGATGACCAGGAAGTCCGATTTGGTGATACCTGGCCCACCCTTGCGCGGGATCTTCTCGCCTTCGGCCACGTCAATCACGTAGATCGTCAGGTCAGCCAGCTCTGGGCTGAAGGTCGCGCTCAGGTTGTCACCGCCGCTCTCGACGAAAATCACTTCCAGGTTGCCGAACTTGCGCGCCAAGGCCTCTACGGCGGCCAGGTTCATCGAGGCATCTTCGCGGATCGCCGTGTGCGGGCAACCACCGGTTTCGACGCCGACAATACGCTCGGGCTCCAGGGCGCCGGCCTCGGTGAGGATACGCTGGTCTTCCTTGGTGTAGATGTCATTGGTTACCACGGCGATCTGGTAGTGGTCACGCATGGCCTTGCACAGCGCTTCGAGCAATGCAGTCTTGCCAGAGCCGACCGGGCCACCGACACCGACGCGCAGGGGTTGTTGATAGCTTTGCATTTCAGGCAGTCCTCAAGAACGGAACAAACGGGTGTATTGGGTTTCGTGACGCGATGAGGCGATGGCCAACAGCGGCAAGCCGCCGCCGATCTGCTCATCCTCCAGCATCAGCGCGTGGTCGAAGGCTGCAGGTAACTCAACACTCAAGTCGCGTAAGAGTGTTTGGGCCGCCTGCTGGCCAAAAGGCACCAGCTTGACCCCAGCCATGACGGCGCCCTCCAGCCAGGCAAAGCCATGGCCCAGGGCCAGCTGCCGCAGGGGGATGGCCCACTGGGCTGCCAACCAGGCCATGCCACCCAGTTGGGTCATCTCCAGGCTGGTTCGCCAAGCCGGGGCCTGGCCCAACTGCCAGCCGTCGAGCAAACGTGCCAGCGCCGCGCCGCGCTGCTGCTCTTCCAGGCGCAATTCGGCGGTTTCGCGGTTTGCGAGCAAGAAGCGGCTCCAGTGCTCGAACGCCGCAGCATCCTCGGCCAGGCAGGCGTGGTACAGGCGCACCAGCACCGGCCAGTCGAGGCAGGCCAATGTGTCGTCGATCTGCTCGCGCTGCCAGGCAGTGAACCCGGCCAGGTCCTTCACCCAGCCAGCTTCCACCGCCCACTCAAGGCCTTGCGAATAGGTAAAACCACCTACCGGCAGGCCAGGGCTGACCAGCTGCAGCAAGCGCAGTAACGCCAGGTCGCTGCTCATCAACCGGCCAGCACCATGGCGGCGCTGGCCAGCAAGCCGCCGCCGAACACTTTCTGCAGCCCGGTGTGGCGACGCAGCAGGCAGCCAACGGCAAATCCGCCGGCCAACAGCAGGCCACTGACCAGCACAAAGCCTGCGCTGAACTGCCAGAAGGCACTTGGCGTGGCTTCGACGCCGTGGGCCCAACCGTGGAACAACGCGAACATCGGCATGGCCATGGCCAGCAGTACCTGCCGCCCTGGCAGCAGCAGGGCAGCACCGGCGACCACCAGCGAGCCGGCAATCAGGGTTTCCATGCCCAGCACACCACCGAACAGGTGGCCACACACCGCACCGGCGAACATCGCGGCCAGGGTCGCCAGTGGCAGGGTGAGGTTGCGCCGGGTCAGGGCGGCCAGCACGCCGGTACCCAGCAGCATCAGCAGGTGGTCAAGGCCGGTGAGCGGGTGGAGCAGGCCATCCTGCAAGGGGTTGGTGTCATGCCCAGGGTGGGCGAAAGCGGGTACGGCCAGCATCAGCAGCAACAGTGGCAGGGTCTTTTTCATTATCAGCTCCAGTGCAGTTCAGGAATGGGCAGGCAGGCGCACGAACGGATGATCATGGCCGTGGCTGTGGCCATGGGGCGCACTTTGGTAGGCCCCCGCCTCAGGTTCGAAGGGGGCCTGTTCGGCCTCCACCGTCAGCCCCAGGCCACGCAGCATGTCGTCCAGCACATGGTCATGCTGGAAGCGCAACAGGCCGGGCTCGATTTGCAGCGGCACATGGCGGTTGCCCAGGTGATAGGCAGCCCGGGCAAGCAGGTGCGGGTCGCTGCAGCGCACCGTCGACACCGCCTCCGGCGCCGCCAGCACACGAATGCACTGGGTACCTGCAGCGTCGGCCAGCCACTCCCCCCCACGCAGCAGGTGGCCGCGGTCGAGCATCAGCCCGGCCTCGCGGCCATCGTCCAGGGTCACCCGCAGGCGGCTCTTGATACGGCTGTCGACGTCCAGGGTGACGGTGCCGGTTTCAGCATGGGCGCCGGGGTCTGAAATACGGCGGGTAAGGACAATCATCAGTGCTCCTTCAGAACAGAAAATAACGCTGGGCCAGGGGCAGTTCCGTGGCCGGCTCGCACACCAGCAGCTCGCCATCGGCACGCACCTGATAGGTTTGCGAGTCGACTTCGATCACTGGCTGCAGGGTGTTATGGACCATGTCGGCCTTGCGCACCCGGCGACAACCCCGGGCCACACCGATCAGGCTGCGCAGGTTCAACTCCTGTGCCAGCCCGCGGTCGATGGCGGCCTGGGGCAGAAACGTCATGCGCGTGGCATGCCGGGCTGCGCCCAGCGCCCCGAACATGGGCCGGTAGTGCACAGGCTGTGGGGTGGGGATAGAGCCGTTGATATCGCCCATGGGCGCTGTCACGATCATCCCGCCCTTGATCACCAGGGCCGGCTTGACCGCGAAGAACGCCGGCGACCACAGCACCAGGTCGGCCAGCTTGCCGGCTTCCACCGAGCCCACCTCATGGGCGATACCGTGGGTAACCGCGGGGTTGATGGTGTACTTGGCGATGTAGCGCTTGACCCGGAAGTTGTCGCTGCAGGCGGTATCCGGGGCCAGCGGGCCCCGGCGCAGCTTCATCTGGTGCGCCACCTGCCAGGTGCGCAGCACCACTTCCCCTACCCGGCCCATGGCCTGGGAGTCGGACGAGGTCATGGCGAACGCGCCCATGTCGTGGAGAATATCCTCGGCGGCGATGGTTTCACGGCGGATGCGCGATTCGGCGAAGGCCACATCCTCGGCGATGCTGGGGTCCAGGTGATGGCAGACCATCAGCATGTCCAGGTGCTCGTCCACCGTGTTGACCGTATAGGGCAGCGTCGGGTTGGTGGAAGACGGCAGTACGTTGGCCTGCCCTGCCGCCCGGATGATATCCGGGGCGTGCCCGCCGCCGGCGCCTTCGGTGTGGAAGGTATGGATGGTGCGGTCACCGATGGCCGCGAGGGTGTCCTCGATGCACCCTGACTCGTTCAGGGTGTCGGTATGGATGGCCACCTGGATGTCCATCTCTTCGGCCACGCCAAGGCAGCAGTCGATGGCCGCTGGCGTCGAGCCCCAGTCTTCATGCAGCTTGAGGCCAACGGCCCCTGCGGCGATCTGTTCACGCAGGGCTTCGGGGCGCGAGGCATTGCCTTTGCCCAGCAGGCCGATATTGATCGGCAGGCTGTCGGCCGCCTGCAGCATGCGCGCCAGGTACCAGGGGCCTGGGGTGCACGTGGTGGCATTGGTGCCGGTAGCGGGGCCTGTGCCGCCACCGATGAACGTAGTGACACCGCTGTTGAGGGCTTCGTCCACCTGCTGCGGGCAAATGAAATGGATGTGCGAGTCCACCCCACCTGCGGTGACGATCTTGCCTTCGGCCGCGATCACCTCGGTGCCCGGGCCAACCGGTACGGTGACGCCAGGTTGCACATCCGGGTTGCCGGCTTTGCCAATGACAGCAATGCGCCCGTGCTTGATGCCGATATCGGCCTTGACGATCCCCCAGTGGTCGATGATCAGCGCGTTGGTGAGCACCAGGTCCATGGCGTCCGCCGCCAGCATCTGCCCCTGGCCCATGCCGTCGCGGATCACCTTGCCGCCGCCGAACTTCACCTCTTCGCCGTACAGCGTGTAGTCCTGTTCTACTTCGACCCACAGTGCCGTGTCGGCCAGGCGCACCCTGTCCCCCACGGTGGGGCCGAACATGTCCGCATAGGCCTGCCGGGAAATACGGCTCATGCCCTGCCCTCCAGCGCGCCCATTACCTTGCCCTGGAACCCGTATATTTCGCGCTTGCCAGCATAGGCCACCAACTGCACGGTGCGCGCCTGGCCCGGCTCGAAACGCACCGCCGTACCGGCCGGGATGTCCAGGCGAAAACCGCGAGTGGGCTCACGGTCGAACACCAGGGCCTGGTTGACTTCATAGAAGTGGTAATGAGAGCCGACCTGCACCGGCCGGTCACCGTGGTTGGCCACGCTGACACTGACCGTGTCACGCCCGGCGTTGAGTTCGATGTCGCCCTCGGCGACCTGGATTTCACCTGGAATCATGGGGGTACCCTGGGCGTAGTCAGACAATGGGTTCGTGCACGGTCACCAGCTTGGTGCCGTCGGGGAAGGTCGCCTCCACCTGCACGTCGTGGAGCATTTCGGCGATGCCGGGCATCACCTGCTCCCGGGTCAGCACTTCGCGCCCCAGGCTCATCAGTTCTGCGACCGTGCGCCCATCGCGTGCGCCCTCCAGCACAGCGGCGCTGATCAACGCCACCGCTTCGGGGTAGTTGAGTTTCAGGCCGCGGGCCAGGCGCCGCTCTGCCAGCAACGCAGCAGTGAACAGCAGCAGCTTGTCTTTCTCTCTTGGTGTCAGCTCCATGGGTGCTCTCTCAGGTAGCCCAGATACGCGGTGGGCAGGCTGGCAGGCCAAGAACGGCCGGGCGCAGCACTCGCCACAGGCATTGCAGGGTGTGTTGCAAGTGTTGGTTGTCGTGGTCGAGCAGGCGGATCACCAGCAGCGACCCGAGCAGGGTTGCGCCACCCGGGTTACCCAGGGCTTCGAGCAAGGGCCGTACCTGGTCGAGGGTGTGCTGATCGGCAGGTGCAGCGCACAGGGTCGCCAGCAGCGGATAGCCACCCAGCTTTTGAAGGCGGCCCCCCGTAATACGCAGCCTCTCGTGCAGGCCAGGCTCGCCGGGCAGTTCGATGCGCAACCGGCTGTCGAGCGCCCCCTGCAAAAACTGCTCGTTCATCACCGGCCGGCCCAGGCACAGGGTTTCCCAAGCCAGCAGCCTTGCGCCTGGCGCCAGGGTGAAACGGCTGTCCAGGCTGGCCCGGGCGCCAGAGAAGAAGATGCTGTCCTGGGGTAGCCATTCCAGCGTGCTGCCAGCGCCCAGGTGAAAGTGCTGGGCAAGGCGCGCGGTGGGGCCAATGCTGCGATAGAACTTGCTGGCCCCGGGCATGGTCAGCAACGCGTGGCTGCCGGGGTCGAGGTGAATGTCCAGCTCCAGCCGGTCGCCGGCGACAATGCCCCCAGGCGGGTGCAGCACGTACACATGACATGGCGCACCCTCCGGGTAAAACGGCCTTTGCACCAAAAGGGGTCCGTAATGGCGTCGCGCACCAAGGCGGGTCACGCCATCGCGCACAATGAAGCGCAGTTGCAGGTAGGCGCTCCACCCGGCTTCATCGGTATGTGTTGCAATATGCTCCGCCAGCGACATCCTGCGGCCCCTGAAATCCGTGGCCTTGATGGCCGTTGCGAGGGCCAGGCTGGCGCATATCGGTATGCGCACGGCCTGACCACTCGATCAAATTCTCAGGCTGGATATAGCAGGTTGCGGGCCAACTCCGCAGGTGAACTCAGATTAAACCTGTGGCAGGCCTGCGCCGGTGTCGGGCACGGCGCACTATCCAAGGGCGGCTGGCGGCGCTGTTTCAGTGCCTGGCGGGTTAATAGTCGAAACGGTCTACCGCACGACGCCGCTCGTTGTCGTCACGCCGGTCATAAATGGCGGTGGTCTGGATATTGGCATGGTGGGCGAGCTTCTGGGCGATCGACAGGTCGTGCTCTTCGATGACGCGGGTGATGAAGGCCCGGCGAAAATCATGGGGCATGATTTTCACGCCCACCTGTGCACCCCGCTGGCGGGCGATGTAGTAAATCGCATGTTTGGTGATGCGCGCGCGGGTGATGTGGTTGCCACGGCGGATGCGGTTGAACAGAAACAGGTCGTCTTCTGCGCCGGCAGGTAACGCCTCGCGGCGAAGGCTCAACCAGGCCTGCAGCTTTTCGAAGGCCCACGGCGGTGCGTACTTGATCAGCTGGTGGTTGCCCTTGCCCACCACTTGCAGGCTGCGCTCCTGGAAATCCACCTGGTCCAGGTTGATGTCCACCGACTCGGACTTGCGCATGCCGGTGCCATACAGCAGGGCAATGATTGCCGCATCCCGCACCCCTTGCGGGCGGGGGTCGGCGGCGCAGGCATCCATCAGCTCGCGAATGAGGCTGCGCCGCAGGTTGCGCCCAGGCGGCAACCGGGTGCCAGTGGCAGGCTTCACCTCGCGCATGCGCTGCAAGTGTTCATGCTCGATCAGCCCCTGGCGCCAGGCTTCGTTCATCACCCCACGAATGGCATTCACATACAGCGATGAGCTGTTGGGGGCATAGCCGTCTTCGCGCAGGGCCGACACCAGCCCAATCACGTGGCCAGGCTCCAGCTTGTGCCAGGGGACGTCGGCAAGGTTGCAGTCGACGAAGCCAAGCCGGTCGGCTGTGTCCTGAAGAACGTAGCGCATGGTCTGCTGGCTGGACGGCGCCAGCCGGGCCATGTATTGCAGCAACGGGTTGTTAGGAAGATCGGGCAAAACGTGGATCCTGTGGCAGCGGCAAGTGGCCAGGGCCATCTTAAGATGAAACGAGTCAAAGCGACATGATGCGAGTCAGTCGGACTCGCGGCTGGTAGGGTCATTACGACCTAAGGCAGTGCCATCACCTTGATATACAAGGGCTGCAGCATTGGCACAGATTCTGATGTTACCTGAATCACCCTGGTAGATCTAAGGCATTACCATGCTCGTACCCTTGATGGAGTCCCGCCGTTGCCGACCGCTGTGGAACCTCGCGTTCCGCCCGTTCTTCCTGGCCGGCACTGTGTTTGCGCTGATCGCTGTGATGGTATGGGCAGGCACATTGGCCGGCTTGTCCGCACCCGTGCCTACCGGAGGCATGCTGGCCTGGCACCGTCACGAAATGCTGTACGGCTTTACCGCAGCCATCGTCGGCGGCTTTCTGCTAACGGCGGTGCAGAACTGGAGCGGATTACCCAGCCTGCATGGGAGAAGCCTTCAGGCACTGTTCTTGATATGGCTGCTGGGGCGCGCGGCCTGGTTTCTGGCGCTGCCTGTTGAGTGGCTTGTGGTGACCGAGGGTGGTTTTCTGCCTTTGGTGACGTTGGCGCTGGCCAGGCCAATCGTGCAGCGGCGGTTGCGCAACAACTACCCGATTGTGGTGCTGGTGTTGGTTTTTACGGGCTGCCAATGGCTCACCCTCGCAGGCTTCCTGCGCCAGGACGAGCCGTTGCAGCGGCAAGGCGTGTTGGCCGGGTTGTGGCTGGTGGCTGCAATGATGACCGTATTGGGTGGCCGGGTGATTCCGTTCTTCACCCAACGCGGCCTGGGCAACATGACGGCAAGCACACCACGCCCCTGGCTGGACCGCAGCTGCCTGGTGCTCAGTGTCACGGCGGCACTGGCCATGGCAGCTGGCTTCGGCCAGGCGCCCCAGTGGGGCCTGGCCGTGCTGTTTGGTTGCCTGTTCGCGTTGCACGCTGCCCGCCTGCTGCTGTGGCATGACCGCAGGCTTTGGGGCATACCGCTGCTGTGGTCGCTGCACCTGGCCTATGCCTGGCTTGCCGTGGCCACCCTGGGCATGGCGTTATGGCACGCTGGAGTGAACGTCAGCCCTAGCCTTGTAACCCACGCATTGACCGTGGGCGCGATGAGCGGCCTGATGCTGGCAATGATGGCGCGGGTGAGCCTGGGGCACACAGGCCGCCCGTTGAGCGTGCCGGCCAGCGTGGCCATTGGGTTCGCACTGCTGCACCTGGCGGCGCTGGCGCGGGTGATATTGCCCCTTCTCACCCCTCTCGCATTCAGCCTGTCTGCCTTGTGCTGGTGCATGGCACTGCTGTTGTTCGTGAGGCACTACCTGCCGATACTGCTGCAACCCCGGGCGGATGGCCTGCCGGGTTAGCGGGTTGCAGGCGGCCACCAGCCGGGGAACATCTGCTGGACCCGGGGCTCGGTGAAGCGCTCGTCAATCAGTACCAGCACGCCTTGGTCCTGGTCCCCGCGTATCACCCTGCCCGCCGCCTGGATAACCTTGCGCACCCCCGGGTACAGGTACGCATAATCGAACCCTGCGCCAAACTGCTGGCCCAAGCGCCGTTTGAACTGCTCATTGACCGGGTTGACCTGTGGCAGGCCCAATGTGGCGATGAACGCCCCGATCAACCGCGTACCTGGCAGGTCCACACCTTCACCGAACGCCCCACCCAGTACCGCAAACCCCACACCCCGGCCATCGGCAACGAAGCGGTCGAGAAAACCCTGACGGGCAGCCTCATCCATGCCAGGCGCCTGGGCCCACACGGGCAGTTGCGGGTGCTGCTGGGTCAACAACCCAACCACTTGTTGCAGGTATTCGAAGCTGCTGAAAAACGCCAGGTAGTTTCCCGGCTGGGCCTGGTACTGCTGTGCAATCAACTCGACGATGGGGGCCAGCGAAGCGTGACGCTGCTGATAGCGGGTGGATACCTGGCTGGCGATGCGTACCTGCAACTGCTCGGCACGAAACGGCGCCGCCACCTCCAGCCAGGCGGTGTCGGCAGGCATGCCCAGCAGGTCACGGTAGAAGCGTTGCGGGCTCAGGGTGGCGGAGAACAGCGTCACGCTGCGTGCCGCGCGCATGCGTGGGCCCAGCAGCCGCGCAGGGTTGACGTTGCGCAGGCACAGGGTTGCCAGCCGCCGCTTGCGCGGGCCCTGGCGCACGGTGATGTCGAACAGAAAGTGTTCATCGAACAGTTCTGCCACGCGGGTGAACTGCAGGGCCTGAAAAAAGAACTGCAGCAGCGCCGGGTCAATGTGCGCAGGGGCCTGGTTCATCTGTTCCTGAATCAACCCCACGCACTGCTGCAGGGCGCGTAGAAGCCCCTCTGGCAGGTGCTCGCTGGCCTCATAGGGCGCACGCTGTTCCTTGTACAGCGCATTCCACTGCCGGTTCACACGGTCCAGTGCGCTGCCAAGGCCTGGCGGCTTGGCCTGGCGCAACGCGTGCAACTGGCCTTGGTCCAGGCTGGCGCTGTACATGCTGCGGCCGCGCTCCACCAGGTTGTGCGCCTCATCCACCAGCACGGCTACCCGCCACTGGTTGGTCTGGCTCAACCCGAATAACAGCGCATGCGCGTCGAAGTAGTAGTTGTAATCGGCAATCAGCACATCGACCCAGCGTGCCATCTCTTGCCCCAGGTAATAGGGGCACACCTGGTGGGCCAGGGCCACTTCCCGCAGCCGGGCACGATCAAGCAGGGGCAGGCCGGCCGCCGCTTGCCGTGCGGCAGGCAGGCGGTCGTAGAACCCCGCAGCCAGGGGGCAGGACTCACCATGGCAAGCCTTGTCGAGGTGTTCACACGCCTTGTCACGGGCGATCAGCTCAAGTGTGCGCAGGGCGGGCTGAGGGGCGCTGGCAGTGATCTGGCCGATAGCGTCCAGCGCCAGCGCCCGCCCTGGGGTTTTGGCGGTCAGGAAAAACACCTTGTCCAACTGTTGCGGCACCATTGCCTTCAGCAGCGGGAACAGCGTGCCCAAGGTCTTGCCAATCCCCGTACTCGCCTGCGCCATCAGGCAGCGCCCGGTGCTCACGGCTTTGTACAGGGTTTCGGACAACTGCCGCTGGCCCTGGCGGAACTGCGGGTAGGGAAAGGTCAGCGCCTGCAGCCCGTGGTCACGCTCGGCCAAGCGCTGTTGCTGGTAATGTGCCCACGCCAGAAACCGCTGGCACTGGGCCTCGAAAAAGACCTGCAGGTCGCCCGCTGTGTGGTGCTCGCTGATCAGTGTCTGGCCATCGTCGTCCACATCCAGGTACACCAGCGCCACCTCGATCGCAGGCAGCTGCCGGGCCTGGCACATCAGCCACGCATAGACCTTGGCCTGGGCCCAGTGCAGCTGGCGATGGTTAGCGGGCTGGCGCGCCAGGTCACCGCGGTGGGTCTTGATTTCTTCGAGGCGATTGCAGGCAGGGTCATAGCCGTCGGCGCGGCCGCGCACTCGCAGGGCCTGGTATTCACCTTCCAGGGGGATTTCCGATTCGTAACCAGCCGCCCGGCGTGCGACCACCCGGCGATGGCCTTCGATGCCTTCCTGTGCGGTGGGCGAAGGCGTGAAGCGCAGGTCCAGGTCGCCCACCTTGGCACTGAACTCGCACAAGGCACGCACCGCCACGCTGTAGCTCACGCCGCATCGCTCCAGCGCACGTGACACACCGCCACCGGTAGACCATGGGCGCGGCAGAACTCCAGCCAGCGCAACTGGTTGTCTTGCAGGCGGTCACCCGGCCCTTTCACCTCGACCATGCGGTAGCGGCCCTGCTCTGGCCAGAACTGGATAAGGTCCGGCATGCCGGTACGGTTGTTGCGTATGTCCTGCAACAAGCGCAAAAAGCATTGCTTGAGGTGCTCGCCGGGCAGGCACACCAAGGCTTGCTGCAGCAGCGCCTCGCTGAGCATGCCCCAAAACACGAACGGTGACTGCAACCCCCGCTTGGCCGCATAGCAATCGAGAATCGCCTGCTGGTGGCTGCCGTCTTCGAGGCGGCCCAGGCAGCGGGCGAAGTCCGCACTGCGACGGTGCTGGAAGTCACTGTCATGCAGGTCCTGGGGCGCCGCCTGGAACGGGTGAAAGAACGCGCCCGGCACCGGCGCAAAAATGGCCTCCCAGCACAACAGGCCGAACAGGCTGTTGAACAGCGTGTTCTCTACGTAATGTACCTGCCCGCCCGCCTGCGCCAAGTGCTGGCGTACGGCCTCTTCAACACCCAGTGCTGCATGGGCCCGGGGCAGTTCCAGCTCAATCAGCTCCAGCGGCGCCGCCCGCTGGCGGCGCTGCGGTGGGCCGCCAAGCTTGCGCGCCAGCCGCGGCAGCATGCGCTCCAGCGCCTGCACCTCCAGGGCGTTGGCCGGCGCTGCTGCCAGTTGCAGCGCCAACGCATGCGCCTGGGCCCAACACTGGGTGCGTTCCAGCACGCGCACCTGGCGGATGCGTGCCTGGGCATGGCTGCATTGGGTGTACACCGCCATGGCCTGGTCCCACTCACCCTGCCGTTCACACTGCTGGCCGAGCGCAAACAATAGCCGCGCCTGCCGCCGTGCCAACCATGGGTTTTCACTGCGCAGCCCCTGCAGCGTTGCCAGTATCGACAGGGTGTCGTCGCCCTGGTCCAGCCGCTCGGCGCATCGATGCAGTGCCATGGCCAAGTCAAGATCAGTGCGCTGCTGCAGGGCACGAGAGTCGGCACTGAACGGCACGTGTTCGTAGCGCATCACCCCGAGGTCGGCCAGCACGAAGTCGGACCAGTCCTGGTAGAGGTTGCCGAAAAACAGCAGGCGTATCCGGTCGCACACCGGCTGCAGGCACCACTCATAAATGCGAACGCCGGTGGCAGGGAACCACTCGGCCAATGACCGCGGTGCCAAGGCCATTTGTTGCAGGTGGCTCAGCCATTCATGCTTGGCCGCCCGCGGCCGGCTTAACCGGTCAGCGAAGCAGTTGGCCAGTTCGTCCTTGCGCAACAGGGCGAACAATTGCTCAAGTTCAAGCCGCTCGGGTTCGCGTACCCAGCCTAGCGCCTGCAGCGGTTGCAGGGCCTGGCAGGTATCGCCTATTTCGTCATACTCAAGGCGATCACCGCGAAACAGCTCGCCCTTGCGCATCACCATGCGCACCAGCAGCGCCTGGGCAGGCGCCTCAAGCTGAGTGAAGGCAGCGATGAAAGCCTTCTCCTGCTCATCGAGGAGGTCTTCGTAGCGCTGCCCCACCCACGCCAGCACCTGGCGGAAGTTGTGCAGGTAGTAGAAAGGGTCGTCGACGGAATGGGCAATCACGGAAATCAGGGCAGGCGGCGGCTCTCAGGGACACTGTTTATACATACAGACCTGCCAGCCTGGCAAGTGCCGCGGGTCGGGCCAGACACGCTAGCGACTGTCTGCGGCCCTCGCCAAACGCTCTACAGCCGCCTGTAGTTCCACCGGGTCGTCGCCCAGCCACCCCAGCGCCAGATAATGCCGATAGCGGCCTTGCAGGCTGAACTCCGCCCCAGGCATTGCATACAGCTCAGACCCTGCCACGGCAGCCATCACACGGCCCCACTGCGGTGCCCGGCGCAGGCGTACCCAGAGCAGCAGGCCACCCTGGGGTGGGTGCACAGCGGCACTTGGGCCGAACTGCAGTTCCAGCATACGCGACAGGGTTTGTGCACGCCGCAGCAGGCCCGTGCGCACCTGAAGCCACTGGGCGTCGACCTCACCTTTGCCGAGCATGCAGGCGAGTGCCAGCAGCCGCAGCGGCGCCAGCCGGTAGGCACGCTCGATGAAGGTCTGTTCCAGTACCTCGGCAGGGCCCAGCACATATGCGTAGGGCACCTCGGACCCCAATGCGGCCTCGAATCCCCCCAACACCAGCAACCAGCGCGGCTCTACCCAATCGCGCAACCGGGTGGTTGGCGGCCCGGCGTGGCACAGGTCGCTGTCCAGATCGTTTTCCAACACCCATAACGGGTGCTGTGACAGCAGGTGACCGATCTGTTGCTGGCAGGCGGTAGCTACCAACCGGCCCTGGGGCATGCCCAGGCAGGAAGGCATGACCACCATGCCCACAGGTTCGCTGTCGAGCAGGCCGGCCAGTGCGCGCAGGTTCGGGCTGCCACGGCCATCCACGGGCACTTCGAGTACGCGTAAACCGGCGTTGGTCAGGGCCCGCAATACCTGCCTGCAACACGGGGACTGCACCAGTACCGTGGCACCCTCCAGGGCCAGCGCCTTGAGCAATGTATCCAGCAGTGCCGTCACGTCCGGCGCCAACTGCACGTCACCCGCGCGCCAGTAGCGGCTGCACGAGCGTGTGTAGCGCTCGGCCAGCACCAGGCGCAGGCGGGCACTGGCCGGGTCTGCCCAAGGGCCCGAGGTGCTCGCTTTCTGCCGGGCCAGCCGCCGCTCATGGTTCAACAGGCTGCCCTGCAACACCGGCCGCAGCGGCAAGGGTGGATGGCCAGGCGTGGTCGCTGGCAATTGGCTGGGGCCACTGTGCACGAAGTAGCCCGACCGTGGCAGGCACTGCACGCGGCCCTCTTCTTCGAGCAGGTTGTAGGCATGCTGCACGGTTGCCAGGGATACCTGCAGCCTGCTCGACAGGGTACGTAACGAGGGCAACCGACAGGTGCCCGCGGCCAGGGCCTGGCCGATCAATGCTTCCAGGTACCTGCGCACCTTGCGGTAAGCGAACTCCCGGGGCATGTCGCCCTGCATCAGGTGAGCTCCGCCAAGCTGCGCGGTCGGTTTGGCAGGCGCCGGGGTAACAGCCTCAGGTGGATGTCACGGCGTGCCAGGTTACTGAGTACGCGCCAGGCTGAAAGCGGCAGCCGCCCTTCGTATATCCACTCCAGTTGCCCCAGTTGCAAGCCGCTGATGTTCACCAGCCAGGCCTTCACTGCCTCTGGGCAGGGTTTGCCCTGCAGGGCCCTGTGCAGGTAGGGCAGCGCCACCAGCATGTCGGTATGGCGACACTGCAAAAAACGCTCGAGGTTCTTGCCTTGCCTGGCAAAGGGGTTGAAGCACAGGCACGTCAGTTGGCCATGGTCGATACCATAGGCCTTGCCCACCTGCAGGCTTTGCGAGTCTCGCCGTTTGCCCTCCGCTGCCGGGCACGCCAGGCGCAACGCCGGGCGGCCGGGCTGCGGTTCCTGGCTGCGGGCGCGCAGTTCGTGCAGCTGTGCCAACGCCACAGGGTCTACAAATGCCCCGAAAGGCCAGGCATCCCTGGCCGTTTCGTCGATGGAGCCGAGCATCACGTCAAGCTTCTGGCCCTCCAGTAACTGCTCCAGAAAATCGTCCATGGGCATCACCCGCACCGATACTGCTTCGGTGGTGGCTTGGGGTTCAGGTACCGCGTGGGCCGCCGTCGGTGCCTGCGCGGCGTTACCCAGGCGGATGAGCGCCTGGGTCAGTGCCCCCAGGCAATGGTGCGTTTCATGAACCCCTCGCTCGCCCGCCAGCAGCAGGCTACGCCGCGCCCAGGCCAGAAACCGTCGCCGCTGGCGAGCGGCAATCGCAGTGACCAGTACATCCGCACTGGCCTGTGATTGCAGGGCAGCACCCACTGCCATCGCCACCTCCAGGTGAAGGCGGCTACCCAGCAAGGCCTCTGGCCTGGCGTCGATCAAATGCCCAAACACCAGCATGGCATCCTTGGCAACGGTTGAGGCCGGTGGCTGTGACACGCCGACGCTGCTGAACGGCACCACCCCTCGCCCCTCCATCATCTGCAACTGAACCCGTGGGTCATCCTGCATGAACAGCGCACTGAAGTTTCGCTCATGACAAGACCTCAACGGTTCGCCCGCCGCCGGCAAGCTGACCACCAGCACCCGCAGCTGGAACGTCAGCGGCCCGCGCAGGGCGATGCTCAATTGCGCAGCGCGGAGCATAGCCAGCAACCGGATACTGCGCCGGTCACTGCCGTGCAGTACCAACAAACGAAAGGTGCCGATATATTCTGCGCCCCCCGCAGCCACTAACAACCGCTGTATCAACAACTGCAAGGCCGCGCGCTGGGCTTGCGACATATGGTTCAACAAACGTTCCAGCACTTGCTGGTAGATATAGTGCATCGCCTGGTCGTGAATAGCAGTCACGGTATCACCTCATCAACTTCATGCGGCCAGCCCTGCCGAACACACTTTTATTGTTCCGGCACGCTGCGGGGTCCCCCCGCGAGGGGTACGGCAAATCGGTCAGGGCACACGCCCCATCACTGTCGCCATACCATCGAGAACACCGCAATACGGCGCCGCTTCACTGCTGCACATCCCCCTGGACCAGGCCTGGCCATGTTCATCACTCGCTCCTTGCGCAAACTATCATTAGGCCATTATCGAGGTACGGAAAACGAATTGAAGATACAGATAGGGGTAAAAAAAGCAGTCAGCAAAGATGAATAGACAGCTTGATGAGTCGACCGAGATAGTTCAAGCGAGGATAGTTGGCGAGATATTGCTAACAGCTGGTTAGTCAATCTATGGAATGTAGTCCAACACTGTTCTAGTTGTAGGAATGTTCTTTTTTTTAAATAAATGATCGTATGCTATCCCCCACAAAAAACCCGGGGCCAGCCCGGGTTCGTGGATGAACGGCAGTGCGCTCAAGGTTGCGACAAATCAAGCACCACACGCCCACCACATGGGCATTGGTCCATGTACCGGTGCGCCTCCACCACCTGCTCGAAGGGGTACACCTTGATGATTTGCGGGGTCAGCAACTGATCGGCGGTGAATTGGTTGATATCGCGCAGTGCGCGGTGCAGTGCCACTTGGTCCTGGGCAATGCCAAGCTCGGGTTTGCCGGTAAAATTGCCGATGCAATGCACATGGAACTGAATGTTTTTCTGGAACGCTGCGCAAGCTGGGAACGGCGTCTGGTTACCGCCTTGCAGGCCATACAGCACAAGGCTGCCACGCGGGGCGAGCACGTCGCCCAGCAACGACATCTGTGGCCCGCCAAGGCCGTCGAGCACCATGTCCACGCCGCGCCCGTCGGTGTACTTGCCCACCTGCATCACCAGGTCCTGCTCTTCGGTGACGATCACCTTGTCCGCCCCCAGGCCCAGCAGGTATTCACGCTGCTCGGCATCTTTGGTAGCCGCGAACACCTTGAGCCCCAGCGCCTTGCCCAATTGAACGAAGGCCGGCCCTGCACAGTGGCTGGCATCAGTCACCAATGCCGTCTGCCCTGCCTTGGCGCGGGCCAGGTCGACATAGGCAAAATAGGCGATGAGCAACGGCGTGTAGTGCACGCTCGCTTCGATGGGGCTGAGTACATCCGGGTAACGGGTGATCGCCGAGCGCGGCAGCACGATGACGTCGCCGTATACCGGGTGGTCGTTGGCACTGGTGGCCGGGAAGCTGGCCACCCGATCGCCAACAGCGATATCGTCAATGCCCTCCCCGACCGCCGTCACCACGCCGGCCATCTCATGACCGATGCCGGCAGGCAGCCGTGCACGCGACGATGCCAGGTTCTGGCGCCAGAGCACGTCATACCAGCTGATACCTACCGCTTCAACGCGGACCTGCACCTCACCGGCGGCGGGCGTCGGCTCGGCCTGCTCCTCGCAACGGAGCACGTCGGCAGCGCCGAACTTGTGGAAACGGATCATGCGGGACATCGCATACCTCGCCTGTGTGAAACGCTAATTACCATTGACTCTATCCGGGCTTTAGCGGTTAGGCCATCAGTGGTCATTAATAGTCGACATGCCTGTCATCGATTGGGCACCTGACTTTCCCTGGCATTGGCCACCTAAACGGGTGCAGGTTACCAGCCTTTGGCCTTAAGATTCACCCCTGCCCCCATTCAGGCGAAGCGCACCGATGAATCGAAACGACCTCCGTCGCGTAGACCTCAACCTGTTGATCGTGTTCGAAACGCTGATGCACGAACGTAGCGTCACCCGTGCTGCCGAAAAGCTGTTCCTCGGCCAGCCGGCCATCAGCGCGGCGCTCGCACGCCTGCGCAACCTGTTCGACGACCCGCTGTTCGTGCGCACGGGCCGCAGTATGGAGCCCTCTGCCCGCGCCAACGAAATCTTCGCCCTGCTGTCCCCCGCGCTAGACTCCATCTCCACCGCCGTCAGCCGCGCCGCCGAGTTCGACCCCGCCACCAGCAACGCGGTATTCCGCATCGGCCTGTCGGACGACGCCGAGTTCGGCCTGCTGCCGCCATTGTTGAAACGCGTCCGTGCCGAGGCGCCGGGGATTGTGCTGGTAGTGCGGCGGGTCAACTACCTGCTGATGCCCACCCTGCTGGCCTCTGGCGAGATCTCGGTAGGTGTGAGTTACACCAGCGAACTGCCTGCCAACGCCAAACGCAAGGTATTGCGCCGCAGCAGGCCAAAACTGCTGAGGGCCGACAGCGTGCCAGGCAGCATCACGCTGGACGACTTCTGCGCCCGCCCCCATGCGCTGGTGTCGTTTGCAGGTGACCTGTCGGGGTTTATCGATGAAGCCCTGCAGGAGCTTGGGCGCAAGCGCCACGTGGTGTTGGCAGTGCCGCAGTTCAACGGCCTGGGCAGTTTGCTGGCAGGTACCGACATCGTCGCCACGGTGCCGGACTACACGGCGGACGCCCTGACGGCCGCCGGCGGGCTGCGCGCCGAGGACCTGCCGTTGGAGGTGCGGAGTTTTGAACTGCATATGGCGTGGCGGGGGGCGCAGGATAATGACCCGGCGGAGCGGTGGTTGCGGTCGCGGATACAGATGTTTTTTGGGGATCCTGACAGTCTTTGAATTGCACGTTGTAGTGCATCAACTGATGCCGGACGCGATGTTAAGTTTTGTGTCGGACTCGGTTGGCGGCAGCTGCCGTTGAACTGATTTAGCCTGATCCAAATGCAGTGATGCATTAGATAATAGCTGACGTTGCTACGACCGATTAAATCCGCCGAGCAGAACGACGAATGGTGCCTGTGCCGGTACTTCATGCATGGGAGGCCTTCGAGGCGGTCTGCGATAGTCCGCGGGCCAAGCTGTCGACCGTGTTCAACTACACAGCAAACTCAGTGGTCAAGGCCATGATGATTTACACCTCGTCTTGGGACACGATCCAACGTCTAGCTTCATGCTGCAGCGCAATGCATACCGCCACGTTGAGTGTCACGAACTCGTCCCAGCTGTAATGCTGGGCAAAACGCTGCGCGTACAGACGATCCACTCGGCAGATGTCAGGGCGCTCCTCGTAAATGCCGCACCCCTTCTGCACCGCGTCGTAATGCTTGCACGTGCCATCGCCACGATCCAGGTCGCGGGTTTCGGCAGACTGGTCAACACGCTGGCAGCACAAGCCGCATTGGTTGCAGGGGAACAGGGAACGCTGTGAAACCATCGTGGACATGCAGACCTTTCAGCACCTTGAAGCGACTGGGTTAGCAAAGAAATTGCCCGCGCCAGGCGTGGGCATGGCTGCTTGGGGCATGGATCTGCGCCTGAACGCAATCAAGCTTCAGGTGCATCCAGGCCGGCTTTCTTGCCGTTGGCGACTAGGGTGACGTCTTTGATGCGTTTTTCGGTGGCCAGCACCAGGTTGCCGTCGGTATCCAGGATCGGGGTATCGATCATGGCCTTGAGCAGTTGCGCGAACTTGACCGAACCGAACACCGCGCTCTTGCTTTGGTCGGAGTAGGCGCGGAAGTCGACACCCTGCTGCTCGATGACGGTTTTCAGCTCGCTCACTGCGCGGCGCAGTTGCGAACTGACGTTGGAGAAGGTGTTGTTGGCCAGTGTGGTGACTTGGGCGATGGCGCTCAGCTTGTCGGTCAGCAGCTTAGCTTCGTCGCGGATGGTGCGCGCCTGCTCCATGTTGCTGCGCGCCTTGTTGAGCGCCTCTTCGCCCTTGTTGCCCAACACGTGGCCGAAGATGGCTAGCGCAGGGCCAGCAACGATGCCACCGAGCACCATCATGCCACCCGCCATGCCGTAGCCGCCGGCAGCCAGCGAACCGCCGCCCAGCCAGGCCAGCGTGGCGTTGGTCGCGGCCACGCCACCCAGCGAAGAAATCGCCGTGCCGGTGCTGGCGGTGGCCAGTAGCATGGTGCCGTTGTAGGCACCGAAGGCCAGCGCCGCGCCACCGCTCAGGCCAGCGCCCAGGCCCAGGCCGGCGTCCTGCAGCGCTTTGTAGTCCTTACGCAGGCCGGTCAGGGTCTTGCTGGAGAAGTCGCCCGCATTGAGCTTGTCCAGCTCAGGGCTTTGCAACAATTCGACGTTCTTGATGCGCTCGAAGGTGGTGATGAAATCGGCGACCACACCATTGAATGCGCGCAGCTTGCGCTGGCCGTAGTCTTCCAGGGTGCTGTTGGTGGTCTTGCGCTGCTCTTCGATTTGCTCATTGGCCTTGTTGACAAGGGTGCGGGCGTCTTCGTTGAGGTCGCTGGCATTACTGTGGTCGATGGCGCCGCTGACGCCTTTGACTGCACCGTAGATGCCGGCAATGGCGGCGGCACCGATAAGCAGGGGAAGTGGCATGATGTGGTCCTTACTCAAGTACGATGGAGAGGGTTTTGTTGACTTCCTTGTTCAGCACTTCCGCGCGTTCCAGGAGGTCGTCGAAGATGTAGTCTTCAAGCTTGTGGTGCTGTTGAAACTCTTTGAGCAGCGCCCATTCGATGCTGGAAATATTGCCGTCGCGCAGGGCCACCAGCAGCAATTCGAACAGCATCACTTTCGGCACGGAGGGTTGATCGGCATTCTTGTCCTTGAGCAATTCCTTGAGTACGGTCTTGGCCGCCTGAGCACGGGATTCCGGGCGCTCTGCCTGGGTGATCGGGAACTTCTTGGTCACCTCGACAAGGCGTGTGCCGATGTCACTGGTGGCCAGGAACATGCGCAGGGCCGGTGATACCGAAGACGAAATGCCGGCAGCCTGTTCCAGATCTGCGATCAGCTCGCGCTCGTGCTCGCCCTCCTCGATTGTCAGCTCTTTGAGATCGGTGTCGGACGTGAGCTCAGCGGAGGTCTTGCCATCCCACAGCAGCGGTTTGTCGGAAAGCGCCAGCAGCTTTGCCAGGTCGACCAGGTGTTTTTTGTCCGGCATGGACAGGAGTTTGATCAGCATGAACGGGGTGTCCTTGTTCCTTGGGGGGAATGCTTCAGGTAAGCAATCGGCTTACAGGACCAGCGGGCTGTCGCTGTCCATGAAGTTGTCGAACTCGTCCTGGGTCTGGAACTGCAGCTTCTTGCCCAGCAACGTGGCGTACGTGTTGATTGCCGCGACAACGTCGTCGGCACTGACGCTGCCGATGGCGTTGATCATGGAGAACAGCTGTTGTGTTTCCTTCTGCAGTTGTGGGATTTCGCGGTGGGTGAAGTCATCCAGAGCCGCCTGCTCTGCAGCAATGCGCTCGCGGGCAGCGCTCTGGATCGCACGGGTGCGCTCCAACTGGGCCCGGGAAAGCTCTGCACCGCGGGCAACGTCCAGGGCAGCCTGGTAGAACAGCGAAGACAGGCTGTAGCCGATCATGCCGCCCACGGCCGCGCCGACAAAGGGGATGGGAATGGCGACCTGGCCGACGGCCGCCATCATGCTGCTGGCAAGCATGCCCGAGCCTTTTTCGCCGACTTCGGCGAGCAACTGCGCTTCGCTGATTTCGCCCGTGACATAGCGTTTGATCGAGCTGCCCAGCGACAGGCAGACGTTCACCGCCATGGCCGGTACGTTGGTGTTGGCCAGGTTGCGCAGGGTCACGTTGCTCGACTGCTGCATGCCGCCTTTGAGCGCCGCGCCAAAAAACGCAGTGCCGTAGCCTAGCGCGCCCGCCTTGGCGGTGTCGGTGGCCAGTGCCAACGCGGCATCGGCGACGTCCTGCTTGCCCTGGGCCACTGCGAACACATTCTGCAAGGCAGAAATACTGGCGCCGACCATCGCACCGTACTTGGCACCCTCCACGCCCGCGCGGTGGCTGGTGAGGGCAATATCCATGGCCGTGGCCAGCTCGGGGTACTCACGGTAGAAAATGGCGTCCTCGGTGGTCAGCCCGCTGTCCTTTACGTTGTCGGCCAACTGCTCATAGTTGTCGGCGTCACGGCGCAGCTTGGCAGCGACCTCGGGCTTGCCTGCCGCGTCGACCTTGGCAGCCTGCTCGCGCAGGACCAGCGCCTTTTCACGGCAATGGGCCTCTGCGCCTTCGAACTGCTCAGACGGCAGTTCGAGCTTGACCCCACGGTAGCGGGAGAACTTGCCGTTCTCGCTGGCGATGTCGTCGAGCAACTGGTCACGGTTGCCCACGAACTTCATCTGTGACTGCGTACCTTCGATGATCTGCCCATCGAGGATCTGCACACGGTCCACCACGTTGTGGTTCCTGCCGTACTGAGTCAAGTCGTCACTGCGCGAGGTACGCACTTTCGAGCCGCTGATGATGGCCTCGGCGTTGTCACGGCTGGTGGTGGCCACTTCCGCCGAGTAGCCGGCCTGTTGCTTGATATTCTGCTTGGCGTACAGCGGGTCGTCGTTGACTTTGTGCCCGGCGATATCGGCCAGGCCCTTGGCGAAGCGCTGCCCGGTTTCATTATCGACGCCGGTGAAGCCTTTGATGTACTCGGCGTTGGCACTACCGAAGCGGCTGACGGTTTCGCTGGTGGAAAGCGCCGTCACGCTCTGGATGATGTCGCGCTGGATCTCGTCAAGGTTGTTCGATTCATGTGCAGTGGACGGCTTGGACAAATCAGGCTTCATAGTTGGTTTTCCTGGCAGCCGAGGGTGTGGTTGGCAATGGAAGAAGGTTCAGCCAGCGGCTGCGCATACAGCGCCTGCGCTTCCGCAAGCCGGGCTCGGATGGCTTGGGCCCAGCTGTGCGGCGCCTGCAGGCGAACGTTTTCGCCCAGCCCGAACAACCACCACAGCGTCTCCAGGTCGTCAGGCACGGTGGCGCGCAAGCGCTGCCACTCGGAGCCCTGCAGCGGTTCCAGGCACTGATCAGGAGCCAGCGGCGTTTCGCTCAACAGCCAAGCAATCTGCGGGGACACGTCGGCGATCAATTCGACGCGCGCGACCGGCCCTAGACTATTGAACCCGCCACCCTGGACGTAATCGTCAATATCGAAGCCATGTGCCGATTGCGCCGCAGCGTCCAGGCACGTGACCTGCAGGATGCGATGCAACGCGAACTGGCGTGCGTCGCTGTAACCGTCGACCATGGCAATCAGATAGCTGATGGAGTGACGCGCGACGATACCCACCGGGTGCAGGCGCAGCGTCTTGAGCTGGCCTTTGCTGCGGCTGAGGTACTGCACGTGCAGCTGGCGCCTGTCGAGCAGCGCGTCGGCGACGTGCGACCAGATGGCGGGGTCCACTTCGGCAGGCTGCAGCGCCTTGCCGTTGGGCATCGCGCGCACGCAGTCGGTCCACTGCGCCAGGTGGTTATGCTGCAGCGCCTTGAGCTGGCGGTGTGCTAGTTCGAAGTGCGGCATCAGAAGCTTCATCACACTGGGCGGCATCAGTTTGCCCAGGTGGCTCTGGGCCAGGACGAACGCCAGCGCTGTGGGCGTGTCCAGTGCCGGGTAGTCGAAATACGGGGTGTTACTGGGGAAGCTCCATCGGTAGGGCTTGCGGCTTTCATCGCAGAGCAATGGGAAGTCCAGCGCCAAACGTCCTGCCAGGTCGCGTTGCAGCGTGCGGGGATCGAAGTCGAAACGTTCACGCTTGAGGCGCTCGAACAATTCGCTCGTTGTGATGCTTTTCGGCTCGCGGGGGATGAGCCGCAGCAAGGCCAGATGCCTGAATAGCCTGTCTTTGGGATCTGACATGCAACCGTGCTCGATCAACCTTGATAATAGTTCGCTGGTGTCATATACCCGGCGAATGGTCCTTTGATGGCTTTTTAGCACTATCCGGAATTTACCGCTAGTAGCAGAAAGCCATACATACAAATGTCCGGCGCCGGGTTACGCAGTACTGCGCTCACGCTCGCGTTCCAGCTCGCGCTTGAGGTCGTCGACTGTCTGGCTTTTTGTCATCAACAACACGCCAACAACCAGGCCGATGGCGAAGCAGGTCAGTTCCTTCATGTGGGTTCCTTGAGCTGGATGGGACGGAGGCCATCCTGAATCAAGGCAGCGACATTCTGTGTCGCTGCGTGCATGGTTTTTTACCGCAGAGCCAGTTCAGCGCCGCGTACCGGTGAGCAATGTCATATTGACATCACTTTGGAGCCAGGTCGAATTGCTGAAATTCCGATCAATCGAAGCCGCCCTGCGGCGGCTTCATCGATCGCGTCCCTGGAAGTGATGTAACTCATCTTGCGGTGCTATTGAGCGTCCTCCCCGCCTATGCTTGTCCAGCTGAAAACCAAGATTGACCGAGTAAGGATTATTCCTTACCATCTAATCAATCCATCCGGGAGAACACTCATGCCTGCCATCCACGAAATCGCCACGTTGACCTCGAAGGGACAGGTCACACTGCCCAAATCCATTCGCCAGCTTTTGGGCATTGACACTGGTGGCAAGATCGCATTCGACGTGCGCAGGGGTGAAATCGTGGTCAGCCGTGTAGAAACCACCCATGAAGACCCTGCCATCGGTGCGTTCCTGGGTTTGCTGGAGGCTGATATCCGAGGCGGCCGCAACCTCACCACTCTGCCGGAAGACTTGGCGCAAACCATGCTCGCCAACGCAAACCACTGCGTAAACCTGGACGAAGATATCGATGGTGAGGTCGCGATCTGATGCTGCGACATGGCTGGACACTGTTGTTCCATGAAGGTGTGACGTTACAGCTACGCAAATTGCAAGAAGCCGCAGCCCGAGCCGAGCAGAATGATCCGCAAGGTTTTGAGAGCAACGCCAACGTCAAGCTGTTTCGGGCGCTGAGCCATCTGATCATGGAGGCTGTGCCTGCCGATCCGGGCCGTGATGAGTTCCGCCAAGGCAATACGCTGGGCACCGCCTACAGACATTGGCGCCGTGCAAAAATCGGCAGGCGCTTTCGGCTGTTCTTTCGCTACGACTCAAGGTCCAAGGTCATCGTTTACGCATGGGTCAACGACGAAAACGCCCTACGCTCCGCAGGCAGCAAATCCGATCCTTACGCCGTATTCGAGTAGATGCTGGGCCGCGGCAACCCTCCTGATGACTGGGATGCGCTGACTGCTGCGACGCGCAGCGACTGGGACGAGACCAAGGCATAAATTGCGCGAGAGGGTGAGGGATTGCACCTTTGAAACCGATCCCTCCTTGTTGCGTCCTGCTGTTGAAAGGGGTACATCTGCGGGTACAAATCCAATTTTCCATTCATAACCATTTGATTTATATGAATGTCCAAATGTTTTTTGGCGACCCGGATAGTCTTTGAGCTTCGTCGGGCAGGCTGTTTAGCTGATCATTTCTGCCTTTATAGGCCATGGAGATTCATCCACTTCCAGTGGCAAGATTGTATTCCACGTACGCAGGGGGAAATCATGGTCAGCTGCTTAGAAACCATCCACGAGGCCCCTGCCATCGGTGCGTTCCTGTGTTTGCTGGAGGCTGATATCCGAAGCGGCCGCAACCTCACCACTGTGCTGGAAGACTTGACCCAAACCCTGCTCGCCAACGCAGAGCACTCCGTAAACCTGGACGAAGATATCGACGGTGAGGTCGCGATCTGATGCTGCAGTCTGGCTGGACACTGTTGTTATGCAGGGCACCGCCTACCGACGCTGGCGCCGCGCAAAATAGACCGGCGCTTCTGGCTGCTCTATTGCTACGACTCAACGCCTAGGGAAACCCGAATCGGCAACGGATATTCCGCGCCTGACCCTTCTGGATCGTCCTGAACACGCGCTGCCGTGCACAGGATTAAGACTGTGGGCGTCTCACACGCCGATTGAAAAAATATTATACAAACCCGCCCCGCTCCCCAAAGATCCATGGGCCGCCCTCGTCAGCGGAACTTCCCTGGTTCTTCGAGCAGGCCCCTCTCATGGCAAGATTTAAAACCACGCTATTGGCGTTCCATTTCCTGACCGTCGCAGGCCTATTCATGCCCTCACTGACTGCCCACGCCAACGTGACTGGCTCAACCGCAGCGCCGCTTGCGCAAGACGCCATCTACCAACTGCGCATCTACGAAATCTTCGAAGACAATAAGGTTGCGTTTCATGAAAGATTTCGTGATCACGCCATGCGCATCATGGCCCGTCATGGGTTCGACATCATCTCGCTGTGGGAAGCCAGGACCGACCAGCGTACCGAGTTTGTCTACCTGATCAGATGGCCGGATACCGAGAGGATGCGCCAGGGTTGGGCAAACCTGATGGCTGACCGGGAATGGTCTGCCATCAAGGAAAAAAGCGCCGCGGAGCACGGCGCAATGGTGGGCCAGATTCAGGAAAAGGTGATGGTGTTGACCGACTATTCACGGATACCTGCCGCCCTGCCTCGGCCTTGAAGCATGTGCGACTACAGTTCCTTGAAACGGTGGCGCGGCCTTCCAGGCACCTGCAACCGGATGCTGTAGATATTGCCCGCTGCCGGATAGTCTGCGTGCTCGTCCGCCGACATGCCGAATTTGGCGGTGGTAATGAACAGGGTACGCATATCCGGTCCGCCAAAGCAGCAACTGGTGGGCCGTGGCACCGGCACTGCCAAGGTCTGCAGGAGGGCGCCATTGCGGTCATATTGCAGCAGGCAGCCTCCGTTGAACTGGCAAACCCACAGGTTATCCTCGATATCCAGCGCCAGGCCGTCGGGTCGGCCCAGTTTCTCCGGTGTCCGGGCGAATACCGATACCTGTTGCAAGTAGTTGCCGTTCGCCAGGTAAGGAGCGCGGTAGAGCGTGCGGGCCACCGAGTCGACGAAAAACAACGCGTCGCCCCCACTGGCCCATGCCAGTCCGTTGGGCAGGCTGATACTGTCCAGAATCACCGAGGCGTTCAGGCCGGCGTCGTAGCGATAGAGCTTGCCCGTATTGCTGCTGTGACCTTCATCCATCAAGCCGGTGATGAAGCGGCCCTGCGGGTCGCACGCACCATCATTGAAACGATAGGACGACAGCGTAATGGCCAGCTTTGAGTTCTGGGTGACCCGCAGGCTGGTGCGGTCCAAGATGGCAACCCCGGCATTCTGGGTGAAAATCAGGTTGCCCTTTTCAGTCAATGCCAAGGCACCAATGCGCGCAGGCGAGTCATACAGGCGCGTCAGTTGCCCGTGCAGGTCCAGGGCATTGATCTGGCCGCCACTGATGTCGACAAAGAGCAGGCACTGATGGGTTTCATCCCAGACCGGGCTTTCACCCAGATCGGCCTGGCACGGTGAAAATAGTTTGAGCTCTTCCTGAGCAGGCATATTCAACGCTCCTTGATGTGGCCCCAAAGCTGGGCAACCTGTTCAGCACTGGCGGCCTTCACTCGGGCCAGATCGACCGGGTAATCGACCCCCGGGTTTTCGACAAACCGCGTCGCCGTAAACTGGCCATTGCTGGCACGCAGGACATAACCGGAGTCCTGGCACTGCTGCGACGCCAGGAACACCACGCCAGGGGTCACCCATTCAGGCTTGAGGTTCTCCGGTTCGCCCGTCACGCCCCACATGCGGGTCTTGGCCACTGGGGACACCGCATTGACGAGAATGCCGGCTTCCGTACCCTCAATGCTTAGCGCATTCATGATGCCCAGTTGTGCCATCTTGCCAGCGGCATACGCCACCAGGCCCGGTTGGGCATACTGCTGGTACATCGCGCGGTCGGATGACGTCAGCACGACCCGTGCGGCAGCAGACTGCTTGAGGTGTTTCCAGGCGTGTTTGCATAACCACACGGGGGTATAGATATTGATGTCCACCGCGCGGCCGATGAATGTTGCATCAGCCTCTTCAATCGCTTGATAACCGACCCAGCCGGCGTTGTGAATCAGGATATCGAGTTGGCCAAATGCGTCGATGGCCGTTGCCACCAATTGCTCGCAACCCTGCTCACTGGACAAGTCCCCATGATGGCCCACCACGTTGAAACCTTTGTCCCTGAGGGCTCTCGCAGCCTCCATGGCGATGGAACTATCGCCCCCGGCGCCCAGCTTATCTGCGCCGATATCACTGATCACCACATTAGCGCCCAGCGTGGCCAATGCGTGCGCATAACTTAAACCGAGCCCTCGGCCAGCGCCCGTTACAACGGCGGTCTTTCCTGTAAAATTCATTGGCTGTTTCCTCTTGAGTGCCGCCTCACCTTAACAATGAACAGCCACGCTGTTTAATACTAACGGCGGCGCACGTTGATACCTGGCTCATATCAAGTTGATGTTCAATCCGAATGATCCCTTGATGATGATTCAGCTGAAGGCTCTTCCTAACACTACGCCACGGCATTCGGACCTGCCCGACAGCCCTTGCAATTTTTGGATCCGAAGTTCAACTTAGCCCTGTGTATGCTTTAGGCGAGCGCCCATTTACCGGTGACATTGCCGCACCCGCCCACAGATCAGTTCAAATGAAGGAACAGAAGAAATGATCGAAACCCGCCTGCTACGCCAATTCATCGCCGTGGCTGAAGAGCTGCATTTCCACAAGGCCGCCATTCGCCTGCACATGGCCCAGCCGCCGTTGAGCCAAGCCATCAATCGGCTGGAAGACAAACTGGGATTCAGCCTGTTCACGCGCAATAAACGCGGGGTCAAGCTGACTCCCGCTGGCGGTGCATTCCTGAATGCGGCCTATAGCACGTTGAAAGAGTTGGAACTGGGCATCGAACACGCACGCCAGGTGTCCGAGGGCATTGCCGGCAAACTCACGGTGACGGCGGTGTCCATCGCCTACTACGAGTCACTGCTCAGTACCCTGCGCCAGTTCCGCGAGACCTACCCCAAAGTCCAGTTGATCATCAGGGAAATGCCTTCTTCCAGCCAGGCCAAGGCGATTCTGTCGGGAGAAGCAGATATTGCCTTCATGCGCAAGTTGCCGATCTCGGCGGAAAACGTCGAGTCACGCCTGTTGCTGGACGAGGAGATCATGATGGCGCTGCCCGCCCACCACCCCAAGGCAAAAGAAGATCAGATCGATTTGAGGGATTTCGCCGGGGAAGACTTTGTATTCACCCCCGAAGCTCTGGGCACCGGCTATCACAGTCAGCTGATCGCCTTGTGTGAGGCCGCCGGTTTCTACCCCAAGGTGGTGCAGGAGGCCGCGCAGATCCATACCTTGATCGGCTTGGTGGCTTGCGGTTTCGGCGTTGCCCTGGTACCCGAGTCGATTGCCAACTCAATCATGCGTGACAAGGTATTGTTCCGCCGGATCTACCCCGTGACCGCCTCCCCCAACCCGGCCATCGGCCTGTACATGAGCTGGAACATCCACAACGAATCACCGTTGATGGACAGCTTCATTTCCATGCTCGACTTCAAGGCCGCTCCCCGGGTCGAGGGGATGCTCTCCGCTCAAGTGAGTTAGAGCGCCAGCTGGTAATCCTGGAGCCACGCGGCTAGGGACAAGGCGGTTTCGAGGTTATTGCGCTTGAGCTGGGAGTTGAAATCACCCACAGGCTGCTCAAGCTCGCGACGCAAGTGCGTGCGATCAATAATCTGGAAGACCGGGTTGCCGGCCTGTTGCAACAGCACTTTGGTCTGGGCGCGCAGGAACTGTTCATACGCGAGGTTGGCAGACGTCGGGTATGGACTTTTCTTGCGCTGTAGCACGGCGTCAGGCACCAGGTCGGCACAGGCCTGCTTGAGCAACCACTTTTCCACCCCGTCTTTGCCTTTGATGCGCCACGGTACGTTGTAGATGTATTGCACCAGTTCATGGTCGGTGAACGGCACACGCACTTCGAGACTGGCGTACATGCTCAGGCGGTCCTTGCGGTCCAGCAGGATCGGCAGCCAGCGATGCAGGTGCATGTGGCAGACTTCGCGCATCCTGCGCTCCTCAGGACTGTCGCCCTGCAGATGCTCGACGCTGTCGACGGCCTGGCCGTAACTGCTGCGTTGGTATTCGGCGAAATCACAAAGTTTGTTGAAGTCCGGGTTGATCATCTCCGGCTGCAGCAGCTGCATGCGTGAAAGCCAGGGGAAGCGCTGGGCTTCAAGCGCCTGGGGATCGCGAAACCATGCATAGCCACCAAATACCTCATCCGCCGCTTCACCGGAAATGGCCACGGTGGAGTGCTCGCGAATAGCCTTGAACAGCAAATGCAATGAGGTGTCCACGTCGCCGAACGTCTGGGCCGAATCGTTGGCCCTGAACACCGACTGCCGTGCCCCCTCGCTCACCAATTCCTGATTGTCGATCAGGATGGTCTGGTGATGGCTGCCGATCGCTTCGGCGGCCGCCAGCGCGAAGGGCTGGTCGCGGTCCGGACGGAAATTATCGGCACGGAACTGCTCCGCCTGCCCGACAAAGTCGACCGAAAACGAATTGACCACACCGCCGTGTTCGGCTTGCAGCTTCTTCTGCGCCATGGCCGTGAGAACGGTCGAGTCCAGGCCGCCGGAGAGCAAGGAACAGACCGGCACGTCGGCATATAGTTGCTCGCCCAGGGCCCGTTCAAGCAAGGCCCGGGTTTTCTCGACGGTCTGCGCTTCGGTATCGGCGTGCTCGTGACGCTCCACCGCCCAATAGCGCCGTACGCTCGGTGCGCGCCCTGCCAGCAATTGCAGGCGATGGCCAGGCGGCAATTCACGAATGCCCTTGAAGGCGGTCTGCGCGGTCGCTTTGCACAGGGATAACGCATCCACCAGCCCCACGATGTCCAGCGCTCGCTGGAACTGCGGGTGAGCGAGAATGGCCTTGGGTTCCGAGGCGAACAACAAGCCTGCGTCCAGCGCTGCATAATACAGTGGCTTGACCCCCAGGCGATCGCGCAGCAGCAGGAAACGTCCTTCGCGCTCGTCGAAAATAGCCAGCGCAAACATGCCGGTGAGATGCTCGACGCACTGCTCGCCCCACTCCAAGTAGGCGTGCAACACCACTTCCGTATCGCTACGGGTGGTGAAGTGGTGCCCGGCCTTTTGCAAACGCTCACGCAGCGGGACGTAGTTATAGACCTCGCCGGTGTACACCATCGCCACCGTGGCGCCGCCTGCGGTGGTGAATGTCATCGGTTGTGCACCACCGCTCAAGTCAATGATTGCCAACCGGCGGTGCCCAAGCAATGCGTGCTGGCCCTGCCAGATTCCCTCGGCATCCGGGCCGCGTCGTGCGAGGCTGGCGGTCATTTTCTGCACCAGCGGACGTTGATCGTTGAGGTCTCGCGTGAAGTCGACCCAGCCTGTAATTCCACACATGTCAGAGAATCCTTATTGGTCGGTTACAGCCGCAGGTAAGGGGCCACGCAGTGCTTCAAGGCGTTTCGCCAAGTCAATCAATTGCAGCTCGCTGTCGCGCCGTCCCATGATCTGCAGAGCCAGGGGGGCCTTGCCGTCAACACTGAGCCTGATCGGCAAGGTTATCGCCGGCAGGCCGCTGAAGCTGGCTAACGGGGTAAATCCGATTTTCTGTGGATAGTCCGGATCGGCCGGTGACGGGATGGTCGAGTCGCCCGGCAGCGGCCGACGCACGTCAAAAGGCCGGCACGGATCGATGGGAAACACCACCACATCCACACCTGCGTCTTCAAAACACTGGTCGATGCCAGCCCGCACCGTTTGCATGCGCGCAATTATCTGCCCGTACTCGGTATCGCTCACGGCGGCGCCCACATCCAGTGCGGCTTGGGTCGACCAGTGCAGGTCCGTATCGAAGACCTCGCGCCAAACCTGGGAGGCCAACCAGGCGTCCCGCGCACATAACTGCCAGGCCGACCCACGACTGGCCCACAGCGCTGGCAATTGCACGGGCACCTGAGGCAGACCCAAGTCAGCCAGCAGGCTTTTCGCCTGTTGCATCATGGCGAGCATCGGCGCGCTGGTGATGCCCTCGTCAATGTGGCTCAGTACGCCAACCCGGTAGGTATCGGCCAGTGGCCTTTGCTCGCCTAAATGTTGCTCGAGCCCCAGCATGGGCATAAGAAAGTCCAGATCATCGGCGGTACGCGTGACCCAACCCAGAGCGTCCATGGAGGGTGACAACGGGAACACGCCATCCAGGTTGGAAGCCTTGTGTGTCATGCGCAGGCCGACCATGCCGCAATGGGCTGCCGGCCAACGCACGGATCCCAGCACGTCGGTTCCCAGGGAGATGTCACACAACCCTGCAGCCACGGCTACCGCCGAGCCGGTGCTGGAGCCTGAAGGGTCAATGCTCGGGTACAACGGGTTACGCGCCCCGCAGCCAAAACCGATGTTGAGTTCGGTGGTGGCGACCTTGAACAGGACGCGCACGTCGGGATGCAACGACCTCAAGGCGCTGGCAGAGACATCCGGGTAGTGCCGGTAACTGCGCAACCCCAGGCGTGTCGGCAGGCCGGCCACATCGACGGTGTCTTTGACCCCCATGCGGAACAGGGCACTGTCGTCAATCACACTCGAGACCAGGCAACGGTATTGGCTATCCGCCGAGCCTGCCCACTGGTTGTACTGCCCGGCCCATTGCTGCCGCAGCCGGGGTTGCTCCAGTTGCAAACGGTGGCGCTGGCGTAACGGTAACCGGAGAAAGTCCGGCATAGCCTCGGCGTGTTCACGTTGGCTGGCGTGGCCTGACAGGTAAGCAGTAATGCTCTGTTCTGCAGTACGGATGCTCATGACTCACGACTCCCTGTTTACTGAATAGCCCATGCCTGCGGTTTGCCGCTGGCTGACAACGGCACCTGTTCGACGTGGCGAATGCGCACCGGCTTGGGAAAATGCCCTCCCAGGCGCTCGATTGCCTGGGCGATGATCGCCGCGCTGAGCGTGGGCGAACTGAATACGATTTCGTAGGCCTCGCCGCGTACCTCATCGCGCAGGGGCACGCATGCCAAGTGCTGGCATTGGGTCACCGCACTGAGGTCTGCGCGCAAGACGCCCAGATCCTGGCGCACGCCATTGATTTTTATCAGCTGGCTGGCACGCCCCAACCAATGGAACTGCCCATGCCCCACCGCAATAATCCAGTCATCGCTCTGGTGACTTGGCGCAGCCACTTCATCCTCGACGGCCCTGGCGATTCGCGGGCTCGACACTCTGAGGCGTGACTCCACACCCACCGGGCTGAGCAACGAGACATCCTCGAACACCGTCCAGGGCATAGACGTTTCACTGACAGGGCGATGGGCAATGGCGCCGGTTTCGGTCGAACCCAGCAGTTCGATGAACGTCACCCCGGGCCCGGCAAAACGATTGACCACCCCGTACGCCTTGGACGGCAAAGCCGAGGCGCTGTGCAGTACCAATACCGGCACCTGCGGCGCCAGGCGCTTGAGCAGCGACGCGAGCAGTGTCCAGGTGCTGGCAATGCAGAGGATCACTGTGGGCCCTCTGACTTGCAGGTCTGGCAGTTGGAATGTCTCCAGAGAGCAGCATTGCAACCTGGCCTGTGTCACCTCGGCTCCTATCTGACCCAGGATCATGCCGTAGCTGTGCTCCGTGGGGGCGAACGCCAGGATGTCGGTCACACCGGTGGCCCATGTACCGAGGATCATCCGCGCTTCCTGCTCCATCTGTCGCCGGGTGCGACTCCACTGGCGCGGCGCCTGGGTTGAGCCGGAGGTACGAAATACGTGCTCCACGCTCATCGCCTAAAGCGCCTGCAACGTGGCTGTGTCTTCCAGACGCTCGGTGACGAACTGCTCCATCTTTTCCAGGGTTTCGAACCAGTAGCGAACGTCATCACCCACGTAGTCCACCTCGATGCCAAAGCGCTCCTCTATGGTCGTCACCACTTCTACGGCCATCAGGCTATCGAAGCGCTCGCCAATGAAGTCGCGAAAACTCTGGTCGGCGCCAATGGTCCGGACTTCAGGCCCAAGCAAGGCTTCCAGGGCTGAACGAATAGCGTCTTTTACAGTGTTGGAATTGGTCATGTTGTTAACCTTTTGTGCCAGCGTTCGTGAGTGTTTCACCCGTGGCGTAAAACACATTTTCAGTGAAAACATCTTCGTACTGCAGATAAAAGAATGAACCGGCAAACTGCGTGGAAAAAAAATCGAACAGTTGCGTGGCGAAGTCCTTACGGAAAAACTGATCACGGCTGGCAGCAATCGACGCACGGATAAAAAACACTTGACTGCGCGTGCTCTCGCCATTGTTGATTGGCATCGGTAGTCCGGCGCTGAATAGACTGCCTTCGTCCAACGCACTGAAAATCACCATACAGTGCGACGGATCCAGGCCATGCCCCTTGAGTTCGCGAGCCACTTTCAAGGCGATTTTCTTTTTGTCACTTATTCCAAGAAACCCGGAGCGAATGTTGATCGTCGGCACAGTACCCTCTCAAGACAGATACAAGTTAGGAAGTACAGGCAGGCGCCCTTTCAACCACTGCATCACCAGACTGCCCAGGCAGGTGGATAGCGCGTCGTGCCCTTCACGGTACATGGGTGACCAGGCGTAGCCGTCGTCCGTCTCGACGTTTTCCAGGAAATACAGCACGTGAGCGCGGTCCACCTCGAGGCCGAAGTCACAGGAGGCAGCCATGGCTTCGTAAGTGCTGAGCAAATCCGGAATGCGATTGCCGATATTGGCGAAACCACCCTGCTTGACCTTGTGCCGCTGCAGGAGCGCCAACATCCCTTCGTTGTCGGTGTAGCCCAGGTAACGCAGGCACTTGAGCGCCTGGACACTGGAACGGAACGTCGCTACGCCACCTGGGAAGTTGGCAAAGGCCAGGGGCTCCTGGGTGATGGCGCAACGCCTGACAAAACGCTCCAATTGCTCGCAGTCGACACCGTCACTGCGGCCCAGACGGGTAATGATCGACACCGCGGAGGCGGTGGACACCAAGTCCGAGCCACGCCCTTCCCAGAAGCCGAAACCGCCGTCGGGGTTCTGGATCCGGGCTAGCCAGGCCAGCACAGCCTGCCGGGCCTCGGGCGAGTCACGCAGCGCGCCGGCGGCGAACGCCCAGGCGGTGCACCGCACTTCGGCGCCTCGCCCGGGCATGTACATCACTCCGGCTTCGTTGGGCAGCTGGCAACCCTCGATCCACTTCACCGCTGAGGCACGCGCCTGCGGGGTGAGGCGACCGTCCAGGACAGTGGCGGCGGTGGTCAAGACGTCCGCCGCCGCACTTTTTTCACAGTAGGTGTAGCCGCCGCTATCGACATACAGCTGCTGGATAAACCGGCTGACGCCCCGGGCCAGCCCACTCACATCACGGCCCAGGGCCTTGAGCGAGCCAACCGCACAAAACACCGCCCAGACGTCTTCGCAGTCATAGCCTTGCCAGCGTACGAACCCACCCTCCGGGCCACGCAACGACTCTATCCACGCGACACAACCGGCACTGTGTAACGGCGCGCGCCCCAGCGCAGCAAGGGTTGCGGTGGTGCGATAAGTCGCCCACAGGCACTCGGTTTCAGCCGCCTCGCTGAAACGAAAGCCGCCCCCTGCAACCTGCTGGGCCTGCATCCAGTCGATCAGCCGATCCATGTCCCAATCCGGTACCCAGTCGCCTTGCTGGCTCAGCGCCCTCCAGGCCATCACTGCATAAAAGCACGCACGCACGTCCGCCTTGTTGCGCTGGGCAAATGCCGGCGACCAACTCAACCCACCATTGTCACATTGCAGCGCACTGAGCCAATCGAGCAGTACGGCCGGGGCTTTCACCTCACCGTGACAGACATTGATCAGGGTGCGCACCGCATAGTGGGTTGCCCATACATCCGCGCCCTGCCCCGCGCACATGGCGTAGGCATGCCCATCCCACAGGCCGTCCAGCCAAGGTTCGGTCTTTTCCGACACCTGCTCCAACGCACCGAGATCGTTCAGTGTTTCGGTGCAGTAAAACGTTGCCCAGGCATCCGAAGGCATGCCTTTGCTCCAGGCGTAGCCGCCATCCCGGTTCAAGCGCGACTCGATATAGCGACGAATCAGCGGCTGGTCGACCGTTTCCAACTGATCGACCCACGCCAGGCTGCGGATGGCCGCATAGGTGCACCAGAGGTCTGGCTGGCCGCTGACCGCTGCGCGACCTTCGGGAAAGCGCGGCGGAATCTGGCTGAACGCATTCATTGCTGGCCACCTACGAAACGCAGGTTGGTCTTTTTCCAGCTTTTCTGCGAAGCCCCACTCTTGCTGACCACCGCCAGGTTGTTGACGAACAGGATCCTGTCCCACCGCAGCTTCATCCGTTCCTCGGAACACTCGCGCAACGAGTGTGCAAGCCCGGCCTCCAGCTTATTGTCCCAGACCACATCGCGCTCCAGGATCAGGCTCGCGCTATCTGTTGTGCGGTCCACTTCGATCAGATAGCCGGTGGCGTTGCTGAGGCCATAGACAATTTCTTCGATCTTGCGGATTTCCAGGTCCACCCCGGACACCACGACAGCGTCGGAATCGCGGCCGTTGACCATCATCGTCGGGCCCGGCAACCCCACGGCGCACTCGGACGTGATGGTCACACTGTCGCCGGTGTCCAAGCGCAACAGCGGGCGGGCGTACAGGTTCAGCGGCGTTACGACAAGGCGCCCGCTGGCGCCATTGCTCAAGGGTACGATCTGACCGTCGGCGGTCACCAACTCGAAATAATTCGTGGCCGTGGTCAAGCGTTGCGCCTTGCCCTGGGTCACCGCCGCCAGGGTGCCGGTTTCGGTGCTGCCATAGCTGGCATCGTGAATATCGCAAGCCCACCACTGCGCGAGGTTTTCCCGGAAGGGCTGGGTGTTGACTTCACCCAACAACATAATCGCTTTGATCGACTCCCTGACACGCTCAAGCATCTGCCGCTGCTTGAGATAGCGCGTCAGTTGCACCAACACCCCAGGCGCGATGAATATCACTGTCGGACGGTAGGTCTCGAACAGCCTGCATAGACGCTCCCAATCCGTGATCCCCGTGGTGAAGGGGTAGGCACGCACATGGGAAACGTCCAGGTATTCGCATACATTGGCGATCAAGTCGCCCACCGGGACAATGTCCGACGGCATCAGGTTGGCCACCCGTGAGCCAGGCTCGATGACGTGGCGCCAGTGGAACGCGACCGACACGGCGTTCCAAATGACGTCCTCCTTGAGCCTGGGGCTGGGAGTGGGCTCGCCGGTGGTACCAGTGGTCGCGTAATACTTGGCGGCCTGGCCGTAATCAATGGTGCAGAATGCACGCGGGGAGCCTTTGAGACTGGCCTTGGGCGTCAGCGCCAGGGCCTCGAACCCGGCGAAGCTGAAGTCGCCGAGGTCACAATAGAACTCGCTGTGGCGGGCGCGCTCCCACACAGCCTGCAGTTTTCGCTCATAGAAAGGGGCGTCGGGGATCAACTCCCCATGACGCAGGATTTCGCGTTCGGCGCCCTGCAAAACCCTGTAGTAATGGTCGTTATTAACTAACATTAACTTGCCCTCGTTAAAAAACCCCAGTGAGAATTGGCGAGTCGACCGATAAAGTAAAATACTTTTGCGGTCTATTAGTAAGAGCCTGCAGATATCAGAGAAAAAACCCGACACTTGACGACTCGCGCCCCTTGTTTAGTTAGGGTCGCGCCCACGTGATACGCCAACCCGCCGAAAAATACACCTGAAGATAACGCGCATCATGGATTAATACAGGCGTCATCAAAAAGCAACTAAGCCTCGCCGATAGTATTAAACAGAGACGTTTATAGTATTTCTCATCTGATGCTTGGCCCCGCACTATCACCGCCACCTTTGCAAGCACGCGTTTTGGGCATGGTCACGGAAGTCGGTTTAACGAGACGCCAACTTAGTGCATCTGCGCCGGCTGGATCCCCGATTCACGCACAGACAAGGAGACGCTGAATGCTGACGACATATCCACATTTCCAGGCCATGGCCACTGACTGGACACCCGATACCTGGCGATCACGCCCAGCCTTGCATCAGCCCGCCTATTCCTGCCCCGCCGAGCTCCAGCACACCTTGCACGCATTGGCCCAGCGGCCAGCGCTGGTGAACGCCGACAAGATCCTGCAACTCAGGCACCTGATCGTGCAGGCGCAGAACGGCCACGGTTTTATCTTGCAGGGCGGCGATTGCGCGGAGTCCTTCGAGCGCTGTTCCAAAGACGCCACAGCCAGTCAGCTCAAAGTGCTGCAGCAAATGACCCAAGTACTCATGCAGGGCCTGCAAACGCCAGTCATCTGCCTGGCGCGCCTGGCAGGGCAATATGCCAAGCCGCGCTCAAGCGAGTGTGAAACCCTGGGGCAGCAGACCCTGCCGGTGTACCGTGGCGACATCGTTAACGATAGCGCGTTTACTCCACTCGCACGCCAGGCAGATCCGAAGCGCCTGTTGCAGGCCCATGCGTGTGGCGCTGCAACACTCGGGTTTATCCGTGCGCTGTATGAAGCCGGAATCGACGAGCTGCTCAAACCCGTGCACTGGCCCACGGCATGGATCGACGCGCTGCCCGAACGGGAGGCCTTCCAGCGCACGGTCCAGGGGGTGCAGCGCACCACACATTTCATGACCTCGCTGTCGGGCAGCGATGCGGACCGTTTCCTGCACCGTGAAACCTTCGTGTCCCATGAGGCCCTGCTGCTGGACTACGAGCATGCCCTGACGCGCCAAGTGCCCGGCTTCGACGGCTGGTTCAACCTGTCCACGCACTTTCCATGGATCGGCAAACGCACTGCCGAATTAGAGGGTGCTCATGTGGAGTACTGCCGGGGCATTCACAATCCATTGGGCGTCAAGGTCGGTCCCGACGTGAGCCCCGATGCCTTGCTGGCGTTGATAGATCGGCTCAATCCCGGCAACGAACCCGGTCGTCTGACACTGATCCACCGCATGGGCGCTGACCAAATCCGGGAAACACTGCCTGCCTTACTCAACGCCGTCACGCGCTCAGGCAGCAACGTGCTCTGGCTGTGCGACCCCATGCATGGCAATACCGAAACCCTGACGTGCGGCACCAAAACCCGACACTTTGAGCAGATCATGCGCGAGATTGAAGCGGCCTTCAGCGTCCACCGCGAACACGGCACTCGCCTGGGCGGCCTGCACCTGGAGCTCACAGGGGATGACGTCACCGAATGTCTGGGCGGCGCGCGCAACCTGCAACCCAAGGACTTGTCCCGACGTTACCTGAGCAAGGTTGACCCACGCATCAACCATGAACAAGCCCTCGAACTAGCGCTACGCGTTGCACAACTGGCCCGCTGAGACGATCCCGCCCTTCCCCACAGCCGAGTTTTTATGCCTGCCGTCATCTACATTTTTTCGCTCTGTACTTTTACATTCGGTTTGTCCGAATTCGTCGTTGCCGGCCTGGTGTCGGCGATCTCGGCGGACTTGCATGAGTCCATCTCGCAAGTCGGCTCAGCCATTGCGGCCTATGCCTTGGGCGCCGCCATTGGCGCCCCGATCATCACGGCGCTGTTGGCCAACTGGCGCGACAAAACCGTGTTGTTGCTGACCCTCGGCGTGCTTACCGCTGGCGGCGTGGCCATCAGTCTGGCGCCCGATGTACTGATCTTGCATAGCGTGCGTTTCATCGTCGGCCTCGCACATGGGGTATTCATGGCCGTGGCCTCCAACGCAGCCGTCAAACTGGTCGACCCGATGCGCGCAGGGCGGGCGCTGTCTCTGGTATGGATGGGCCTGACCCTTTCAATCGCCTTTGGTGTACCTATCGGCACGTTCTTGGGCAGCTACTGGTCATGGCGCGTGGTGTTCCTGGCCATCGGCGGCTTGGGCCTGGTCAGCACCATCGGCTTGGTGCTTCTGATGCGCCAGCAACCCCTTTCCTCGAATCAGTGCGCCACAGACCTGAAAGAAAGCCTCGCGGCCCTGTTGCACCGCGAACTGTTGGGGGCCGCCACGATCGCGATGCTGGTGAGCGTGGCGACTTTTTCATTCTTTACCTTCGTGTCGCCGTTCTTGTTGGACATCACCCGTGTCCCGCCGCAGGTTCTGAGCCTGGCAATGCTGCTGTTCGGTATCTGCTCCATTTTCGGCAATTTGCTTGGCGGCTATCTCATCGATACCTTCGACGCCGATCGATGTTTGCTCGGTGGGTTAACGGCATTGATGCTTAACCTGGTGAGCTTGCACATCTGGGGCGATTCGATGATCGTCACGTTAACGCTGGTGGGGCTATTGGGAATTGTGTTCTTTGCCATAGTGACCCTGTCGACCTTGCGCATGCTACGCCTGGCACATCACGCTGTTCCGCAGTCCAGTGCAGTGGCTTCAGGACTGAATATTGCGTCGTTTAACCTAGGAACGGCGTTGGGAGGCATCGGCGCAGGCTGGGTGATTACCCATTTCGGGCTCGCCAACATCCCGATTGCGGGCGCCGCTGCAGCATCGGTAGCCATCGGCACGCTTGCCCTGCAGATGGGAGGCAGGCCTCCAACTGCCGATGGACACGCGGATCAATGACCCTAGCGAACGTTTGGGCAGTGTGCACTAGCGACGTCCACGACGCGCACTCAACTCAATCCAAACGGGCGCATGATCGCTGGCCTTAGCTTCATTCCGCACCCAAGCATCAACGCCCGCACTCTTCAGGTAGGGAGCAAGCTCCCTATTGAGTAACAGATGGTCAATCCTCAACCCGGCATTGCGGGCCCAGTGGTTGCGGAAATAATCCCAGAACGTATAGATGCGCTCGTCAGGGTACACGCGGCGGATGGCGTCGACCCAGCCCTGCGCCAGCAGCTGTTCGAACCCCGCACGGGACTCAGGCTGGACCAGCGCGTCCTTGCCCCATGAGCGCGGGTTATAGATGTCCATGTCAGTCGGCACCACATTGAAATCACCGGCCAGCACCGTTGGATGACCACTGTCGTACAGCGTTTGTGCATGCCTGACCAGGCAGCCCAACCAGCGTAGCTTGTAGTCGAACTTAGGGCCGGGTTGCGGGTTGCCGTTAGGCAGGTACAGGCAGCCCACCAGTACCCCATGGGCGGCAGCTTCAAGATAGCGGCTCTGGTCATCGTCCTGCATGCCGGGCAGGTGCCTGGCAACTTCCAGCGGCTCGCTGTCACGGGCCAGCACGGCCACGCCGTTCCACGCCGGCTGCCCCAAGTAAAGGCAGCCGTACCCCGCTGCTTCGATCTCCTGGCGCGGAAACTGCCGATCCGCTGCCTTCAGTTCCTGCAGGCAGGCAATGTCGGGCCGTTCACGCGCCAGCCACGCCAGTAACGCCGGCAGGCGGCTGCGGATACCGTTGATGTTGAAGGTGGCGATCTTCAGGGCTTTCATGTGTCCGGGTCACTGACGTGGGCCGCCACTGCATCTTCAAGTGCCCGCACATGCGCCTGGTCGGCCAGTGACTCGAGCGCTAGCCAGTCGTCCCAGTCAATGATGCCGTCGTCACGCAGGGCCTCAGCCGTGCGGACCAGTTCATGGTGGTAGGCGTCCGGCGACGCCTGCCGGTAGCTGATGTCGTCGTACTGTGCATACCAAGCCGCAAGTTCGGGGATGCTGCGTTCGATGCTCATCTGAACGTCCTCGCTTGACCATTACTGGTCAGAGCCTGGGCTTGGCGCGATGTTCAACCGCAATGTGTGCGCCAGACAAGGAGCCGTGCTTACGTGCGCCACAAAGTGTGGCGCCGAGGCTGTTCGTCCCTTACGTCGGCCCCATCGCACAGGTCGCCCGGCGGGCAGGACAAAGCAAGGGTGAGCATCCAGAAGGAGATACACCATGAAGATTCTCAAGCCCCAATCGCTAGTACTGGCTCTGTGTCTTGGTGCCAGCGCGCCCCTGGCGCTGGCAGCGACCGACATGAACGACCAACGCGCACCGGGCGTGCAAACCCAAGACAGCGGCCACATGAATGGCAATGGCGGAGCCACAGGCTCAGGTACGCCCGGAGATGGCATGGGTACCGGCGCTAGCGGTACCGGGAGCAACGGCACCGACAACACCGGTGGGGATGGCACTACCGACGGCTCAGAGACTGATACCGGAAACGGCAACGGTAGTGGGTCAAACATGGGCGGTGGCACGGGCGGCTCAAGCGGCTCCGGAGCGGGTGGCGCGGGTGGCGCGGGTGGCGGAGGTTAAACCTAAGCGCCCCCTGCCCTCCAGGTAGATCGTAAACAGTACGAGGCCGGTGCCGCTGTAAGCCCCGGCCTCCACCTGCCACTGCACCTACACGTCCGTCACAGCACCTGAAATCCATGCGCCAAAGGGTCACGCTCATCCACGAACAGCGTATTCAGCCCTGTCACACGGGCCCACCCAGAAACGCTTGGGATAACTGCATCGTACTCACCCACCTTACAGGCCGACTCGATACGCCCGAGGTACGTAGTACCGATCAGGCTCTCGCTGCAATACGTATCGCCCACCCCTAGCCGCCCTCTGCCGTATAACTGTGCAAGCCGAGCGGAGGTGCCGGTGCCGCCTGGCGAACGGTCCAGGGCACTGTCGCCATAAAAGACGATACCGCGCCCATCGGCATCGGCCTGCCGCCCTGCATCACACCAGAGCACATGGTGCACCCCGCGGATGTCATCGTGCTCCGGGTGCCTGGGGTCGCACAGCGGGGCAAGTGCACTGCGCAAACGCCGACTCTGGTCGACGATCTGCGCCGCCGACAGGCCGTCCAGCCCGGGCCAACCAGGCTGAGGCTCAACGACGGCGTAATAATTGCCCCCGTAGGCGATGTCTACCTTCAGTACCCCAAGCCCTGGCACTGATACTTCGAGATCAGCCTGGTGGAGGTAGCTCGGTACATTGATCAACCGCACCGAACTCACCTTGCCCTGGGCTTCAACGTACTCCACCTCCACCTTGCCGGCTGGCGTTTCGATAGCCAGCCGCCCCGGCGTTCGGGGTGTCACCAGCCCATGCTCGAGCACCACCGTGCTGAGCCCGATGGTGCCGGCGCCGCACATTGGCAGGCAGCCGCTGACTTCGATGAACAGCACGGCGAAATCACAGTCCTCACGCACCGTCGGGTAAATCATGGCGCCAGACATCACGTCATGCCCACGCGGTTCGAACATCAGTGCCCTGCGCATCCAGTCGTGATCACGCAGAAAGAGGGCACGGCGCTCGGCCATGCAGACGTGGGGCAGCAACGGCGCGCCCCCCACCACTACACGCACCGGGTTGCCACAGGCGTGGGCATCGATGCAGAAGAACGTCTTGCGCATGCAGATCTCCTTAGTGTTGGCGTACCGGCTTACGCTGCAGCAAGCCGCGTGACAGACGGTCCAGCAGCAACGCAACGGCCACGATGGCCAGCCCTGCCCGTAGCCCCAGGCCCATCTCCATGCGCGTCAGGCCCCGGGTCACTTCAGCACCAAGGCCGCCAGCGCCCACCAGGCCGGCCAGCACTACCATCGCCAGGGACAGCAGGATGCACTGGTTCAGGCCCACCAGCAGTGTGGGGGCAGCCGAAGGGAGCTCGATCTTGCACAGGATCACCCGGGGCGTAGCGCCCAATGCCTGGCCCAGTTCCAGCAGGTGGCGCGGCACCTGGCGAAACGCCAATGTGGTCAGGCGCATCATGGGTGCCACCCCGTAGATCACGGTGGCCATGATGGCGGGTACCTTGCCGAGGCTGAAAATCATCACCGCAGGTATCAGGTAGACCCACGGCGGTACGGTCTGCATGATGTTCAGCACGGGGCTGGAGGCTTGCTCGAAACGCTTGAACCGAGCCGCGAGGATGCCCAGCGGGAACGCGATCATCACTGACAGCAACACGGACACCGACACCAGTGCGAGTGTCTGCATGGATGCCGTCCACAACCCCGAAAGCAGGCAGAAGCCCAGCATGGCGGCGGCCAGCACGGCCGTACGCACGTTGATCATCACCAGGGCGAGCGCGGTGACCAATGCAATCACCCCCCACGCAGGCAGCGCCAGCAGCGCCGCCTCGAAACCGCCCAGCACGGCGTCGACCACACGGCTGATGAACGCAAACAACGGGTGGAAGTTGGCATTGAGCCAGTCGACCCCTGGCGCCAGCACGGCACCCGGAGAAAAGCGCATGTCAGTGAGCATTATTCTGGGCCTCGCGCTGCGAAGGGGTGGCGTTCTGTGCCAGACGGTCCAGGATCAGGGTAAGGATCACGATCGCCAGGGCGGCATCGATGGAGCGGGCAATATCGAGGGTGCGTATGGCCCCGTAGATGGCTTCGCCAAGCCCTCCCGAGCCTACGATCCCCGCAATCACCACCATGCCGAAAGCCATCATCAGGCTCTGATTGACGCCTGTCATGATGCTGGGCAAGGCGAACGGCAGGCGGATCTTGAAGAACAGCTGCATTGGGCGGGTGCCGCTGGCCTCGCCCAGTTCGATGAAAGCGCGTGGTGTCATGCGAATACCCAGCGCCGTGAGGCGCAGCACCGGCGGGATAGCGACGATGAACGTCGCCACCAAGGCTGTCGCCGAGCCATAACCCAGCAGAGCAATAGCGGGTAACAGGTAGATGTAGGGTGGCAGGGTTTGCAAGAGGTCCAGCACTGGCTCGACCACACCGTCGAGCTTGGGCCACAGCCCACCGATCACACCGCATGGGATGCCGACCAGCAATGCCAATGTGGTTGCCGCCAGGACCAGCGCCAGTGTGCTCATGGTTTCGCCCCACATGCCGATCAGTGCGCATACCAGCAGACCGATGACCGTCAGCGCTGCTGATCGCCAGTGCCCCGACAGCCGCCAGGCCAGTGCGCCGATCGCCAACGCCACGACGTAAAACGGCGCCAGGTTCAGCACCCATGACAAAGCATCTACCAGGCTGGTGAGCACCCCGTTGATCCAGTCGAATACTTGGGCGCCGCTGTCGGTCAACCATTCCAGCCCGGCGTCTACAGCGGCATCGAAATTGGCGGGAAAGGTCGACAGGTTCATGCCCTCGCCTCCCGCTCAGCGCCTTGCACCCCACGGAGCAGGTCGGTGGGTGTGACAATACCGATGGGCTGGCCGTCGTCCACGATCAGCAAGGCTTCACGCCTGGACAAGACCAGGCAATTGATCAGCTCGTCGAGGTCGGCCTGCGGGCTTGCAATGGGCAGCGTACCCAGGTCGATGTGGGGGTGGCGCATGCCCCACGCTGCGTGACACGCCATCACCGAGTGCGCCCTCACCAGATGCAAGCGTGAGATCCCGGCAACGAAGTCGGCCACATAGCCATCGGCCGGGTTCAATACGATGTCTTCAGCGGTACCGACCTGGATGATCACGCCGTCCTTCATGATCGCGATACGGTCGCCCAGGCGGATGGCCTCTTCCAGGTCGTGGGTAATGAAGACTGCCGACTTGCCCAGGGATTTCGTCAGGCTGCGAAACTCATCCTGCAGTTGGCGACGAATCAACGGATCCAGCGCGCTGAACGGTTCATCCATCAGGATGATCTCAGGGTCGCAGGTAAGCACCCGGGCAAGCCCCACGCGTTGCTGCATGCCCCCGGACAGCTCGCTTGGGTAGCGCGCGGCCCAATCGCTCAAACCCACCTTGTCCAGCGAGCGTTGGGCCGCCGAGAGCCGGTCGGCCTTGGCGACGCCCTGTACCTCCAGGCCAAACGCGACGTTCTCCAACACCGTCCGGTGGGGTAGCAGCGCCACGCTCTGGAACACCATGCCGATGTGCTGCGAACGGACGTTGCGTAATGCCGGGCCATCAAGCGTGGCCAGGTCTTGCCCCTTGACCAGTACCTGCCCTGCACTGGGTTCGATCAGCTTGTTCAGCAGCCTGATGAGGGTCGATTTGCCGCTGCCCGAGAGCCCCATGATGCAGAAAATCTCGCCCCGCTTGACGTCCAGGCTGACGTCGGACACCCCGATGACGCAGCCATGGTCCTGCAGTATCTGCTTTTTGGAGATGCCATGATCGCGGCTCGCCTGGATAGCATCTTCAACATGCTCGCCGAACACTTTCCACACACCACGGCAACTTACCAGCACATCATCAGCGCAACTAACTGAACTCTTCATTTCACACCCGTCAACCCAGCAATTTCTGGTTTTATTGTTTAAGTCGTTTACGGCAGTGTCAGTGGCAGATCGGCAATCATGAACGTGACCGCCCTCCTTCAGCGGTCACGCTTCAGGTCAGGGCTTTTTGATGTTTTCCCAGCGTTTGATCAGCTCGGCATTACGCGATGTCCAGTCCGCGACGGCCTGGTCCATGGTCTTGCCGTCCTTGACTTCGCCATTGATGGCGGTGATATCGCTGAGCGGCACATAGACCCCGGCCAGCACTTCACGGGCGTGGGGGTTCTTTTCCGCGAAGCCTTTTTGCCCGATCCAGTAGTAGCCCTGCGGTGGCGGGAACACCCCTTTGGGGTCCTTGAGGAACTTGAGGTCGTACTTCTGCGACATCCAGGAAGGCTCCCAGATCGTCACCGCCACCCATTCCTTGCGGTCGATGGCCGACTTCAGCGCCGCGGTCATGGCCGCAGAGCTGCCCTCCAGCAGGTTGAGCCGAATACCGTACTCGGTGACCGCTTTCGCCGCGTCGCTCATCAGCCCAGAGCCTGGCTCAATGCCAATGATCTTGTTGCTGAACTTATCGGCCTGGTCGTTGAGCTGTTCGAGGGAGTCGATGGGTACGTACTTGGGCACCGCGATGCCCTGGTACAACCCGTGTGAAACCGGGGACAACTTCTCCAGCCGGTTCTTGTTGCGGTTCCAGTAATCCTGAGCGACGTAGTCAATCTGCGACGCCAGAATCTGGATGTCGCCTTTGCTCAGTGCAGCGTAGGCAATGCCCCATTCGGAAAACGATGTCACCTTGACCGTATAGCCGGAATCTTCGAGCACTTTCTTTGTAATACCGGTAATGGGTGTCAGGTCTTCCCACGACAGGGTACCCATCTGGATCACGTTGTCTTCCGCCTGCGCGTTGAGCACCGCTGCGCCTAACATCGCGAGCGCACAGAGCGCTTTCTTCATGTAACCCATTGGCTCTTACCTTTATTGTGAATTTATAAGTGACGCCTATGCCGAGTACACGCCCGGGCTTGCCGAGGGCTCCCCACCGGGCGCGTGCAGCGAGACTGGCACGGGCGCACAAGCCGGTCAATACTTACTGAATTCTATATGTATACAAATAGAATTCATCAACTCAGCTCAAACCTTTGAATCTTCTGCGCTTGAGCTCGTCGAGGTGCTGGGCGCCGAGGCCAGGGCCAGTCGTAATCAGTAATTGTTCTGTCGTGAATGGAACAGCGCTACCGCCTGGGCTTGGGCGTAGGGTGTAACGCGTTGGCGCAATGTGAGCGGCAGATGGGCCACCGAGCGCAGCAGCGTGGGCCCTTTGATAAAAGCAGCGATGGCAAAGCCAATACCGTAGACTGACGGCGAAACACCTTCATGATTGTGTGTAGGCCTGCTGTCTAATCACCTTCTAAAGCCCTTATCCAAACCGTAGACAACCTCATGACCAACAAGAAGTCTTCCATGAATGCGCCGAAGGCCACGGATATCCCGATTGATCGCAAAGTGGTATTGAGCGAGGCACTCCGTCGCCGCATCCTGAATATGGAGCTTGCGCCTGGCGCGGTCGTCGACGAGATCGCCCTTGGCAATGAATTCGGCCTGTCCAGGCCGCCGGTGCGCGAGTTGCTACGTCAGATCGCAGCGGAGGGCTACATCGAGCTGGAAACCAACCGCGCCCCGCGGGTCGCAGCGATGAACCACGACTCCCTGCGAAGTTTCTTTCTTGCAGCACCGCTTATCTACATCGCCACCACCCAACTGGCTGCGCTGCACGCCAGCGACGCGGAGATCGAACAGCTCAAGCGTATCCAGCAGCAGTTTCGCCAGGCGATCGACAGTAAAGACGTTGAAAACCGCGTCATCCTCAACGACGCGTTCCATCTCGAGATTGGCAAGATGGCGCACAACGAGTACCTGATGCCCAGCCTGCGCCGGTTGCTGATTGATCACGCGCGCCTGGGGCGGATCTTCTACCGCCACCCCACCACCGATGACATGCAACGCGACCTTGAACTGGCCTGCGACCAGCACGACCAGATGATCGACGCCATCGAACGCCGCGACCCGCAGGCTGCTACTCAGATCGTCCAGGCCCACTGGGAGCTGTCCCGCAGGCGGATGGCCGAATACACCGCACCCAGCGGTGTTGAGGTCGCCTTGGCTTACTGATGTCGCGCCTGGGCTCCAACGAAAAAACCACTGCCCCAAGGGGCAGTGGCCAGTTGCGTGCCGAACGCCGTCAGAACAGCAACGCGACTGCTCGGATCACGAAGCGTTGATCCAGATGGTCTTCAACTCCGTGTATTGGTCATGGGCCCAGATGGACTTGTCGCGCCCACCAAAACCAGACTCCTTGTAGCCACCGAAAGGCGTGCTTACGTCACCTTCGCCAAAGCAGTTCACGGTCACCACGCCGGCACGAATTTCACGCGACAGGCGCAGCGCATTGCGCAGGCTGCCGGTGTACGCCGACGCTGCGAGGCCGTAAACGGTATCGTTGGCCAGTTCGATCGCCTCGTCGAGGGTTTCGAAACTGGTCACACTCAGCACCGGGCCGAAGATTTCCTCTACGAACAGTTTGCTGTCGCGGGTAACGCCATCCACGATGGTCGGCTGCACGCGCAGGCCGCCCTCGGTATGGCCACCCTGCACCACGTTGAGCTTGTGCTCGTTGGCGTAGTCCAGGTAGGACTTGACCTTCTCGAAATGCGATTTGCTGACCATCGCCCCCAGGCGGTTTTCCGGGTCGAGCGGGTCGCCCAGTTTCCACGCTTTCAGGTGCTTGCCGATCAGCGCCAGCAGCTCATCCTTCACGTCCTTGTGCACGATCAGGCGCGAGGACGCCGAGCAGTTCTCGCCCATGTTCCAGAACGCGCCGGCAGTGACGAACTGCGCCACTTCATCCAGGTCTTCGCAGTCGTTCATGACCACCGCCGGGTTCTTGCCACCCAGCTCCAGGACGATGCGTTTGAGGTTGGACTCTGCGGCATATTTGAGGAACAGCCGCCCCGTATCGGTGGAGCCAGTAAAGCTCACCATCGGGATATCCATATGGCGGCCGATGGCTTCGCCCACTTCGCGGCCGCCGCCAGGCACCAGGTTGAACACCCCGGCAGGAATGCCCGCTTCATGGGCCAGCTCCGCCACGCGCAAGGCGCTGAGGGTGGTTTCCTTGGCGGGCTTGACCACTACCGAGCACCCGGCAGCCAGCGATGGGGCGATCTTCCAGGCCAGCATCAGCAGCGGGAAGTTCCACGGCAGCACCAGGCCGACCACGCCGATGGCTTCGCGCACCACCATGGTCACTGCCGCATTGCCGGTCGGGGCGGTAGCGTCGTAGATCTTGTCGATCAGTTCGGCGTGCCAGCGGACAGTGTGGATGGTCTCCGGCACGTCGACGGTCTGGCACTCGCTGACCGGCTTGCCACTGTCCAAGGCTTCCAGCACTGCCAACTCGTGGGCGTTGTCTTCGAGCAACTGGGCGAACTTCTGCAACACATGCTTGCGGTCGTTCGGCTGCATCTTCGACCAGGTACCCTGCTCGAACACACGTTTGGCTGCGGCGACGGCGACGTTCACGTCGTTGACATCGCAGGCTGCGACCTCGGCCAACTGCTCGCCGGTAGCCGGGTTGGTGGTGACGAAGGTATTACCCGAGATCGCGTCGCGGAATTCACCGTCAATGAACGCCTGGGTGCGCAGTTGCAGGTCGGCGGCGATGGCCGCGTATTGATCCTTGCTCAGCAAGTCAGCCATGTTCAAGGCTCCTTAGTTGATCTGGGCGATGGTGGCTTTCAGTTCAGCTACAACCTGCTTGAGCGTGTCTTTCTCGGCGGCATCCAGGTCGGACAACGGTTTGCGCACACCACCGGTATTCAGGCCATTGAGGGCAACGCCGTACTTGATGGCCTGGACGAACTTGCCACCCTCGAGGAAATCCATCAGCGGCATCATCGCGGCCATGATCTTGCGGCCCTTGTCGAAGTTCTTCTCGATCACGCAGGCCTCGTACAGGGCCACGTGCTCACGCGGGATGAAGTTGGAACCGGCGCAGACCCAGCTCCTGGCGCCCCAGGCGAAAAATTCTAGGGCCTGATCGTCCCAGCCGCAGGAAAGCTGGATGTTCGGCCGCTTGATGGCCAGGCGGTGCAACTGGGCCATGTCACCTGAGCTTTCCTTGATGGCGACGATGTTTTTCACGTCAGCAACGGCGTCGAAGAACGCTTCGCCCATGCTCACGCTCATGCGGCCTGGGTAGTTGTACAGCATGATCGGCAGGCCGGCAGCGGCATCGACCGCTTTGACGTGCAGGGCGATTTCCTGCTGGGTCGGCAGTGCATACGGCGGGGTGCCCACCAGCAGTGCATCGGCCTTGATGTCCCTGGCGTGCTGGGCGAAGGCCACGGCGTCTTCGGTGCGGATGCCGCCGGTGCCCACGATCAATGGCAGGCGGCCGTTGAGCACGTCCTTGGCCTGTGCGGCCAGTTCAACGCGCTCTTGGGAGGTGTGGGCGTAGTATTCGCCGGTTGAACCGCCGATGATGACCCCGTGCACCTTCGAATCGACCAGGTACTCGAGAACGTCGGCAAAGGCCGCTTTGTCGATCGAGCCGTCGGCCGACAACGGGGTCACTGCAGGTGTGTAGATGCCTTCGAACTTCACGGTATATCTCCAGTATGTCGTTGGATTAAAACCACGACGCACGCACGCCGCGGCTTGGCTGGGTCAAGCGAGTGACGCCGCCTGCTGCAGGTTCATGGAGCGCGTCTCAGGCGCCAGTGCGTACGAGAACGCCAGGCCGATGAACGTAACCCCCGCCGCTGCGTACATCGTTGCGCCGATGCCATAGGTGTCGAGGCCAATTGGCACGAGCCAGGTGCCCACCGCCGCCCCTACGCGAGACAGGGAGGTACCCACGCCTACTGCGCCAGCGCGGATCTCGGTCGGGAACAACTCGTTGGGGTAGACCAGTTGCAGTACCTGGGCGCCGCCAATGAACAAGGCGTACGCACCGAACAGCACCAAAATCAGCACCTCGGAGCCGGCACTGCAGGCACCCAGGCCAAGCAGCGCCAGCCCCGACCACAGAAAGCTGTGCAGCAGTGTGGTGCGTCGGCCCAAGGTGTTGAGCAAACGGGTGGCGATGATGCAGCCGACCACGAACAGGCTGGTGATGGCCACAGAGCCTATCGACGCCCACTCACCTTTGAGGTTGAGCGCACCCAGCACCTTCGGCGCGAATGCATAAACCGCGAATACCGGGATCACCGAGCAGGTCCAGAACATCGTGACGAACAACATGCGCTTGCCGTAACCCGAGTGCAGCAGGCTAAGGAACGAGAGCTTGCGGGTCTTGGGCTCTTCGGGCAGGTTGCGCAGCGAGAACGCCTCGCCATACACCTTTTTGATGACCTGCTCGGCCTCTGCGTTTCTGCCTTTGCTGATCAACCAACGTGGTGATTCGGGGGTGCCCAGGCGCAGCGCAAACAACACGGCGCCCACCACCGAGGCACTGGCCAGCACCAGGCGCCACGCATCATCCCCACCCTGCAGCAGAATGGCCTCACCGGTCATGTAGGCAGTTGCGGCACCCGCGAACCACAGCACCGTCAGGGTCGCCAGGCGAGGGCCACGGCTTTTCTTGGGCAGAAACTCCACCAGCAGCGAAGTCGCTACCGGGTACTCGATCCCGACTGCAATGCCGATCGCGAAGCGCAAAAGGAACAGCGCGAGCGCCGAGTCGACCCAAAGCTGGGCCAACGACGCCAGGATGAAGAAGGTGGGCCCGACGAAAAAGACCCGTTTGCGACCAAACCGGTCAGTCAACCACCCGCCGCAAAACCCGCCGAAGAAGATACCCATCAGGGCGGAGGCCGCAATCATGCCCTGCCAGAAACTGGTCAGCCCCAGGCCCACGGACATCTGTGACATAGCCACGCCAATAATGCTCAGGACATAGCCGTCCACGAACGAACCGCCGCCGGACCTGACCGTCAGCAACTGGTGAAAGCGGCTGATAGGAACGTCTTCAATCGATACATCAGAGTTTGTCATTATTTTCTCCTGCTACCGCTGTAGTGCCGACCTGTTCAGCCAGCGGCCAAGGCCGGCCACGGCATTCAAGGCATTGAAAGGGCTCAGCTCTCCTTACCCGCCCGGTATTGCCCCCACCTGAGGTTCATGTTCAAGCCCAGCGACATGAGGGGTGCGGGCGGGTTGGCATTGGGCCCGGGCGTCTTGCGCACGAAGTCGATGAGCTCGTTGTGCTCCCCCGCCAGCCAGTCGGCCAACAGTTTTCCGGTGGCCGTGCCCCGGGTCACACCCAGGCCGTTGCAGCACAGGGCGCCGTACACGTTTGGCGCCAGTTCGCCAAAAAACCCCATGTGGTTACGCGACATGGCCAGGGCGCCGCCCCAGGTGTATTCGAACGGCATGTTGGGCAACATGGGGAAACGACGCGTGAAGGCGTCGCGATGACGGGCCGCGAACCTGTCGATGAACTTGCGGTTTGCACGGCCATCCGGGTTGAAACTGAAGCTGTTACGAATGAGCAGGCGGTTGTCCGGCGTACGCCGCACCGTGGTGCCGAATGGGTCTGCAGGGATCACGCCCCAGTAAGGCTTGCCGCCCAGGCGCGCTTGTTCCTCATCGGTCATTACCCGGGTCAGGCTGGCGTAGGTGAACACCGGCAACATGCGCCCTTTCAGGAACCCGAAGCTCATGCCAAAGGCATTGGTAGTGAGCACCAGCTTGTCGGCGGTAATCGATCCGTTGGCATGCTTGAGCACGGTCTGAGCGCCATAGGCGACGTCGGTGATCGGCGTGTGTTCGTACAACGTGACGTTGGCGGGCAGGTGATCTGCCAGGCCTTTGACCAGTGCCGACGGTTGCACCAGCGAGGTACCTGGTGTGAACAGCGCCTTGCGATAGAAGTGGGTGCCGATGTGCTCAGGCAACTCATCCGCCTCGATCATCTGATAGGGCTGTTCGAGTTTGTCCAGGCCCCGTCGATAGGCTTCCAGCACCGCGATACCGCGCGGCTCGACGGCCGCCTGGTATTTGCCGCAATGCTTCATCTGGCAGTCGATCTGGTAACGCTCCACCAGGTCCTTGAGCAACGACTGGCCACTGATATTGAGCTTTAGGGTGGTACGGGCAATGCCAATGTCACCGATGTAGTCTTCGGCGCCGATATCGTGCGGCAGGTCGATGGCAAAGCCGGCGTTACGCCCAGACGAGCCGTAGCCCACCTCCTGGGCCTCCAGCAGAACGACTTGGTCGTCCGGAAAATGCAATGCCAATTGCCGAGCAGCGGCCAGGCCCGTAAAGCCAGCACCCACCACCACCCAGCGAGCATGGGTGTGGCCGGTATGCGGGAGCTTGATCTGCCGCCCTTTACTGAGGTGGTACCAGCCGCATGTTGTGTCGTCAGCGGGCAACGAACTTATTTTTATCATTTCAGGAACCAGTTGTTGTTGTTAGCGCCTGTTCCTCATCCCGCCTCGCGATCACGTGGCAATCGGTGTACTGGGCCTGTACGGCCGAGGTTTTCGAAGCTCGCGAATGGTCATGCGATGGCGCTATGTCTACAGTCTGTATACTGAATATAGGTAGCGTTAGACAGTGTGTCTACAGATATTTTTCTGTTTTCGATACCGCTCACAGCGGCACGCACACGGCACGTCTGTTAGCGACTCAATCATGTCTATTTACGCCTGAACGCGACCTGATACCCACGTTTTAGATACCGCCGCAGGCTCGATACCCATCTACTGTATTCATTGTCTATCTTTGGTATACATTAGCCGCTGCCTGCCCTAGCACCCTCTGCCAGTGCGTTTAACCCGCCTTGAATCTTCGAGAAATCAGCCGTGAACCCGACGCGCAACTTCAGCAATACCCTCAGCGGTCACAACTCACGCTTCACGCCCCCGGTCGATGCTGGTGTCAGGCAGCAGACGCAGGTTGGCTTCCTGCTGCTTGAGCACTTTTCCCTTCCTGCGTTCACGCAGGCGCTGGATACACTCGTCACCGCCAACCTGATCCAGCCCGGAAGTTGCGCCAGCAGCACATTCAGTGTTGATGGGGCCGCCGTCACCAGCGACCTGGGCATTGTGATCTGCCCCGCAGCAGCCATCACTTCAGGCCTTCAGCAGCCGCTCGACTTACTGGTGATCTGCGCAGGGTTGCGCACCCCACTGGTCGCTTCGGTGCAATTGACGGGCTGGCTGCAGGCGCTCGCGCACAAAGGCGTCGCACTTGCAGGGCTCTGGAATGGTGCATGGTTCATGAGCCAGGCCGGCCTGCTGGATGGCTACCGCTGCACCGTGCACCCCGAGCACCGGGCCGCAGTGGCCGAGACAGCGCCGCGCAGCCACGTCAGCTCGGAGAGCTTCGTGGTGGACCGGGACCGCTTGAGCGCTGCCAGCCCTGCCGGCGCGTTCAATATGGTGCTCGAATGGCTGGGCACGAAACGGGGTACGCAACTCACCGACGGCATTACCGCGATCCTGGCTTTTGAGGCGTCGCGCTACCGCCGCGCCAGCCCCGCTCCCCATGCGAACATCAGCGAGCCTTTGCGCGAGGCCATCAACCTGATGAGCGCCAACCTTGAAGAGCCCTTGAGCCAGGATCAGCTGGCCAGCTATGTAGGCCGTTCGAAGCGGCAGATAGGCCGCCTGTTTCAGCACCAACTGGGCACTACCCCAGTTCGGTACTATATGGAGCTGCGCATTACCGAAAGCCGCCGCCTGCTGCAGTACTCAGAGCTGCCACTACTGAGTGTGGCAATCGCCTGCGGCTTCGTTTCGGCGAGCCATTTCAGCAAATGCTATACGACATTCTTCGGCTACAGCCCTTCCAAGGAAAAACGCTTTGGGTGCATTAAAAGCATGCAGCGTGAAGTGAAGTGAGCCCCGGCCCCATCAACAGCGCACCTGGGGCTCAGTGCCCGGTTCGCGGCGTTAATGGGGGGTAGGCTTGCAGCGCGCACCGAGTACTGTTGCCAGAACAACCAGCAATGCCCCTGCAGCCATGCGCAGCGATGGCTCATCCTCGAACAGCCACCACGCGCCAAGGATGGCGTAAACGGGCTCCAGGGCGATGATCATGCCCGCGGTGCGCGCTTGCAAACCCTCCAGACTCTTGACGAAGAGAACCTGCGAAAGCCCGGTGCAGAACACGCCGAGCAGCGCCAGGTACATCCAGTCCTGTGCATGCAGACCGATAGCCGGCAGATGATCAAACGCGAAGGGCACCATCAGCAGGGCAACCACAACGTTCTGCCAGAACGCCACCTGCAAGGCTTTCATGTGCGTGGTGTGCCGCCGGTTCACCACTGCCAGCAACGCGAATGAAACGCCCGAGCCCAGCCCCCAGATCAGCCCGACAGTACCCTCGTTGAGCAGGTCGAACGTAGGCACCACCAGTACCAGGCCAGCCGTTACCATCAGCAGTAACAGCCCTTCGCTACGGCTGATGCGTTCGCGGAAGAACAGCAGGTCGATGAGGGCAATGAAGGCCGGGAAGCTGGCGAAACCGAGCGTGGCTACCGCTACCCCTCCGACCTTTACGGCAATGAAAAATGTCACCCAGTGTGCTGCCAGCAACGTGCCGGTAAGGCCAAGCACGGGTACGTTGCGCCAGGTCAGGGCATCGAGTAGACGCGTACCTTTAAGGCCCGCAACGAAACCTAGCGCAATGAAGGCAAAGGTCGCCCGGCCAAAGGTGATGATACTGGCGTCTGCCAGGATCAACGCCCCGAGGATACCGGTAAGGCCGAACAGCAAGGCAGCGATATGCGCCCAGAGCAGTGCATTACGATGACCGGTGGCAACACCGGCCGCAGAAACGGAAGTAGCGATCATGGCAGTCGTCTCAATAGGTGCGCGAACGCAATCCGCACAGTCGCAGCGCGGCGTTGAGTGTGATTGGACATTTATAGTTATGAGGTGCTACCGGCGGGCCGGTGCGGGGCGCTGCAGCGTTGGAATTATGAGACGAGGCTGCTTACTCGCAGATAGTGCAGCGGCTTACCGGTAGCGCGCAGTAAGCCGTTATGTGAATTATGGCCCGCCAACAGGGGCCTCTATCGCCTTGAGAGGACGTGCCCTTGTCAAATGTAGACACGCCAAGCAGAACACCCACCTGAAGGCAGCCCAGATAAGGGTCGGAGCATGAGGGCAACGTCGCACCTTGTGTTGACAGTGTTCGCCCAGAGCATGATGGCAACGTTTCCAACCTCCTACTCTGCCACCTTGCCACAGGCGTAACCCTTGAAAAACTAACCACCCGATGCCACGGAAGCACCTTGCATGCCCATCGATTTCAGACCCGCTCAAGCCTCGGATGCGCACGATATCGCGCGCTTCTTTCAACTGACCTCAGAGGGCATGGCCGATTACATATGGAGCAAGCTTGCCGCACCAGGTGAAGCACTGCTCAGTGTCGGTGCGGCCCGCTATGCCCGGGAGCAGGGCGACTTCTCCTACAAGAACTGCCTGATGGCCACCGACGCAGGGCGCGTCATCGGCATGATGCACAGCTATGCATTGCACGCCACGCCTGACGGGCATGTCGAGACCGACCCGGTGCTTGCGCCTTATGCCGACATGGAAATACCCAACACCTTGTACATCTCCAGCCTGGCCCTGGATGAGCCCTGGCGCGGCCAGGGGCTTGGCGTGCAGTTTCTTCGCCATGCCCAGCAGCGCGCCGATGCTGCCGGGCTGGAGGGGCTATGCCTGATCGATTATGCAGAAAACCACGGCGCACGCCGGTTCTATGAACGCCATGGCTTCCGAATTGTTAAAACCTGCCAGATCGTTGCGCACCCGATGCTGGGCGTAACCGGTGACGCCTACTTGATGTATCGCCCTACCCACAACCTGCTCGAGAAATAATGATGAACAAGACGCTGACCGTATTCCGCGACCTGGATATCCAACCGGTGCGCGACCTTCCCTTTTTCGAAGAAGTCCTGGAAGGTACCCCCCACACGCTGACCTCCAAGTACTATCACGATGAGCAGCAAGGCCGCATTTCCGGGGAGTGGGAAGCCAGCATCGGCGCCTGGCGCATCGACTACAAAGTCTGGGAGTTCTGCCACGTTCTGGGTGGGCGCTGCGTCATCGAGCTCGAGGGTTGCGCCCAGGTCACACTCGCCGCTGGCGACACGTTCATTATCGAACCAGGCGCCAAGGGCAAATGGACTGTGCTCGAAGACATGAAAAAGAATTTTGTGATCCTCTTGCCCGCCAGCACGTGACTTGTCTCGGCATCAGACTGAGCGTCTTTGGCAGTTCAGCAGCGGTTTCGGGGACAAACGCATAATCTGCTATTGTTCGCGCCCTGCATCAAGGCAATGACAGCCTGAATCACTGACAAGGAGTGTTGCGATGAAACACCCAGGGCGACTGAGCGGCGGCCAATTCGACGCGTTCATGGCGCGGTTTTTCCCAAGCTTTGCGGGCGGCTTCTTGCTCTGTGCGCTGGCGTCAGGAAGCGGCATCGCGCTCTGGCAACACAGTTATCTGCGTGGTGTGCCTGACAGCGGGAACTACACCATGGCAGTACTGCTGGGCCTGGTACTACTGCTGTGCACAGGTCAGTTCGCCTTCATCCGGGGTTTGCGTTGGGGCATCTGGCTGGTAGTGCCTTGCCTGCTGGCGCCCGCGCTGGTAGCCGCCAGCCTGTTCGGTACTCGCTACGCCGGCCCAGGGCAACTGGCGGTGCTGGCACTGGCCCTGCTGGGTTTGCTGGTGATCAACAGCAAACGCCATCGCGGCATGCGCCAGCGCTTGCATGAAATGCGCCTGCAACGCAAAGGCGTACTGCCGGCAACACCCGCTGACCACTTCCCGGACGGCGCACCACCCAGCAAACCCTGGTTAGCGCGGGTGGTGCTGGGTTTGCTGGTCATCATGGTGGCCTGCAAGATCTACCTGGTTTTCTGGGGCTGATCGCTGGCGGGCACCGCCGAGCTTTCCGACAGCCACACTGGAAATACCCGCGAGTCTCATGATCCCTCAGGGCCTTTGCCAGATCGATGCATCCACCCGCACCCGCTTTGGGAGCAGTTTGTGCTCGAAAAACAGGTCAGCCGTTTTCTGCTGAGCCGCAACCACCGCGTCACTCACCGGCAGTACCGGTGATGGCGGCCGGTGGATGAAGCTGCGCTGCACCACCGCCTCCGGCAGGCCCATGAACGCCGCCAGCAGCCGCACGCTGCCGGCTTCGTCGCTGCGGGTCAGCGCCTCGGCACGGCTGATTTCGTCAAGCACCTGCGCGACGAACCGTGGGTGGCCCTGTACATAGGCCCGGGCGCCCAGCATGAAGGGGCCACTCAGGCCCAACCCCTGCCCGTCGGCCAGCAGCCGCGCCTTGCCCTCAAGTGCCATGGCCGAATAGAACGGGTCCCAGATCGCCCACGCATCCACGCTGCCACGCTCGAAGGCAGCGCGGGCGTCAGCCGGGGCCAGGAACACCCACTGTACATCGCGGATGCTCAAGCCTGCCTTTGCCAGCGCACGCAGCACCAGGTTGTGCGCACTCGACCCCTTCTGCAGGGCGATACGCTTGCCCTTGAGCCCGACCACCTGGGTAATCGGGCTGCCGTTGGGCACCAGGATCACTTCGGCCTGGGGTTTGGCGGGCTCAGCCCCGATGTACAGCAGGTCGGCCCCTGCTGCCTGAGCGAAGATCGGGGGTATGTCACCGGTGGCGCCAATGTCCAGGCTGCCGATGTTCAGCGCCTCGAGCATCTGCGGCCCCGCGGGAAACTCCAGCCACTGGACCTGAGTGTTCGGGAAGCGCTGTTCCAGCAACTGGTGCTGCTTGGCCAGCACCAGGCTGATCGAGCCCTTTTGATAACCGATGCGCAGGCTGGGCGGGTCGCCGGCATGGGCGAGACCCGCCAGCGCTGCCAGCAGCAACAGGGCAACACGTGCAAGCGCCATGGTTTATTCCTTCCAGTCGGTCGAGGGCTTTTCCCAGAGGTTTATCCCGCCTTCAACGGCGTACTGGTCAATGGCCGCCAGCTCCTCGGCGCTGAACGCCAGGTTGTCGAGGGCTGCGACGTTTTCGGTGATCTGTTCCGGCCGGCTGGCGCCGATCAGTGCCGAGGTCACCCGTGGGTCGCGCAAGGTCCAGGCCAATGCCAGCTGGGCCAGGCTCTGGCCACGCTGGTGGGCGATGGCATTCAGGGCGCGAGCACGGGCGATGTTGGCTTCGGACAAATGCTGGGGCAGCAGCGACCCGCCGCCTGCGCGGTTGACCCGTGCATCGGCCGGGATGCCGTCAAGGTACTTGTCGCTGAGCAGCCCTTGGGCCAACGCGGTAAACACGATCACCCCGGCCCCCACGGCCGCTGTGGTGTCGAGCAGGTCGCGCTCTATCCAGCGGTTGAACAGGTTGTAGGACGGCTGGTGGATCAGCAGCGGCACGTTGAGCGTGTCGAGCAACGCTGCCATCTCGGCGGTTTTGCCTGCCGAGTAGGACGAGATACCGATGTACAACGCTTTGCCCTGGCGCACGATATCGGCCAACGCAATGGCCGTTTCTTCCAGCGGGGTATCGGCATCGAAGCGGTGGGAATAGAAAATATCCACATAGTCCAGCCCTAGGCGAGCCAGGCTCTGGTCCAGGCTGGCGATCAGGTATTTGCGCGAGCTGCCGCCCTGCCCGTAAGGCCCGGGCCACATGTCCCAACCGGCCTTGCTGGAGATGATCAGTTCATCCCGGTAGCTGCGCAGGTCCTCGCGCAGCAGGCGGCCGAAATTCACCTCGGCGCTGCCGTACGGCGGGCCGTAGTTGTTGGCCAGGTCAAAATGGTTGATACCGGCATCAAAGGCGGTATGCAGCAAGGCGCGCTGGGTGCTGATGGGCGTGGCATCACCAAAATTGTGCCACAGCCCCAGTGACAGGGCCGGTAGCACCAGGCCATTGCGCCCTACCCGGCGGTAGGGCATGCGTGCATAACGGTCGGGGTTTGCGTGATAGCTCATGGGGATTCTCGTCAAACAAAATGGGGGTTGGCCGGGCGTTGCAGGCCTAGATGCTCGCGCAGCGTCTTGCCTTGATAGTGGCGACGGAACAGGCCACGTCGCTGCAGTTCGGGCACCACGTGCAGGGCGAAGTCTTCGAGCCCCAACGGCAGGTGGGGGACCAGTACGTTGAAGCCATCGGCTGCGCTGCCTTCGAACCAGGCCTGCAGTTCATCGGCAATCTGCGACGGCGTGCCCACCACGCTGTGGTGCCCTCGCCCCCCGGCGATGCGCCGGCCCAGCTGCGCCAAGGTCAGTTGCTCGCTGCCGGCCAGCTCGGTCAGTAAAGCCTGGCGGCTTCGCTGGCCGTTGTCGGTGGGCGGCAGCGGTGGTAGCGGGCCGTCCAGCGGGTAGCCGGACAGGTCGAAGTTGCCCAGCATGCGCCCCAGCAGGCCCACCCCGACACGGGGGTCGACCAAGTCCTGAAACGCTTGGTACTTGTCTTCGGCTTGTGCCTGGCTTTGCCCCACTACCACGAACACACCGGGCATGATCTTAAGGGCGTTCGGATCACGCCCGTAACTGGCCAGTCGCCCTTTTACGTCGGCGTAGAACGCCCGCGCCTTTTCCAGGCTGGGCTGTGCAGTGAACACCACTTCGGCGCTCTGTGCCGCCAACGCGCGGCCGGCTTCCGAGGAACCCGCCTGGACCAGTACGGGCCGCCCCTGGGGCGAGCGGGCCACATTCAGCGGGCCTTTGACACGGAAGTGCTCACCGACGTGGTCGAGCGTGCGCACCGCATGGGGCGGGTGAAAGAGGCCGCTGGCTTTGTCACGCACGAAGGCATCGTCCGCCCAGCTGTCCCACAAGCCTTGTACTACCTGCTGGAATTCACGGGCACGGGCGTAGCGCTCGGCGTGCGAAATGTGCGCATCAAGGCCGAAGTTACCGGCCTCGGCGGCCGCGTCAGAGGTCACCAGGTTCCACCCGGCACGCCCCGCAGACAGGTGGTCCAGCGAAGCGAATTTACGTGCCACATGGTACGGCTCGTTGTAACTGGTGGTGGCGGTTGCGATCAGCCCGATGCGCTCGGTGACCGCGCTGAGCGCCGACAGCAGGGTCAACGGTTCGAAATACACCGAGCGGGCGCTCAGACTCGCCCAGGGTTCGGCGGGCGCCGCCACGCTGTCGGCCACGAACAGGGCGTCGAAGCACGCCGCTTCGGCGATCTGCGCCGTGCGCCGGTAGATGGCAAAGTCCAGCGGGTCCGCCGGCACCTCCGGGTGGCGCCAGGCGGCAATGTGGTGCCCGGTAGCCATCAGAAACGCGCCCAGGCTCATTTGACGGGACATGGGGTTCTCCTTCAATACACAAATACGGCAGCCGCAGGCTCAGAAGTCCTTGCGCAGTTGCACGCCGAAGTAGCGCCCGTCGTCCCGGGGCACCGAGCGGTAGATGTAGTCACCGCCACTGGACAGCATCTGCGCGTACGACGTGTCGCCCAGGTTCTTGCCCAGCAGCGCCACGCGCCAGCCGGCGTTGTAGTCGGCCAGGGCGACGCTGGCATTCCAGATGCCATACGCGCCCTGGACCGTGTCCGGGTTCTGGTCGAGGCTGAACTGCACGGCGTCCTGCCAGCTGTAATCACTGCTCAGTTCCACGTCCAGGCCGTTGTCCAGCGGGATCACGTAGTCAGCCCGCAGGTAGGTTTTCCAGTCCGGGGTGAACGGCAGGTGGCCGCCGTCGATATTGCAGTTGGCGGCTGCCCCTGGCGGGCAGTTGAAGTGATCGACGCGCGCCTTGGTGTAGGCCACGGCGGCCGACAGTTTCAGGCGCGAGGTGGCCTGCAGGCTGGCATCCAGTTCTACGCCCTGGGTCTTGACCTTGCCGGCGTTGACCAGCCGGGTGACCACCTGGTTGGCCACGGTGTCGAAGAAGTTCGCCTGGTAGTTGTCGTAATCGGTGTGGAAGACGGCCAGGTTGGCGGTGAGGCGATTGTCCAGCGCCGTGCTCTTCAGGCCGATCTCGTAGGCGTCGGAGGTTTCGGGCTTGAGCGCCTGGGTGTCACGCGGCTGCATGTTGAAGAACACGTTGTAGGCCGGGCCTTTGTAGCCCCGGGAATAGGTGACATAGCCGGTCAGGTTGTCGTTGAAATCGTACTGCAGCCCGGTCCGCCCGCTCCAGCCGTCCGCGTCCACTGACCCTTTGCTGGCGGTAGAGGGCTGGATACCGGTCACAGCGGTGGCCGAGGTGGACACGCGGCGGTGATCATAGTCGAGGTCATCGTGGGTCCAGCGCAGCCCGAAGATGGCGCGCAAGTCGTGGGTGAAGTTGAAGGTGTTCTCGCCGAACAGCGCCACGCTGTCGTTGCGGGTGGCGTAATCGGCGCGGCCGAGGTTGGCGATGCCGCCATTCACCGACAGGCGCTGGTAGGTTTCCTGCGACTTGCCGTGCATGTAGAAGGCGCCCAGTACATATTCGTTGAACTGGCCCTTGGGCGAGGTCAGGCGAAATTCCTGGCTGTACTGGTCGTAATCGACCGTGCCCTTGTCATGGGAGGCGGTCAGCGGCAGCAAGGCGCGCCGGTCACCGTCCTGGTACTGGGTGTTGTTCCAGCCCCGCCAGGCACTGATCGAGGTCAGGGTGAAGTCGCCCAGTTGCCAGTCCAGTTGCGCAGACAAGCCCTGGTTTTCGTCTTCGACGTGGGTCTTGAAGTCGCTGTTGATGTCACGGTTGTGAGCACTGGCGGTCACCGGCCGTAACTGGCTGGCAAAGGCGTTGCCCGCACGGGTGACCACACCGCTGGGCAGGGTATCTTCGCCTTTCATGTAGTCCGCGATCAGGGTAAGGCGCAGCGCCTCGTCCGGCTCGAATTCAAGCTTGCCGCGTGCCCCCTTGCGTGTGTAGCCATTGACGCGGTGGCCGTTGGCAACATTGTCCACGTTGCCGTCATAGCCGCCCCACAACGTGCTCAGCGAGCCCTTCAGGTGCTCATCGAAGCGCCCGCCAATGCCGAAGCGCAGGCGGTTCTCGTCGCCCCCACCAAAATGAGCGTAATCCACATACCCTTGGGTCTGCTCCGGGATGGCCTTGCTGATCACATTGAGTACGCCGGCCGATGCGTTTTTGCCGAACAGTGTGCCCTGCGGGCCACGCAGCACTTCGATACGTTCGAGGTCAAGCAGGTCGAGGGTAGATTGGCCGGGGCGGCCGAACACCACGCCATCGACCACTGTGGCGACCGTGGGCTCTACACCGGGTGAGGTCGAAATGGTGCCCACGCCACGGATGAACAGCGAAGTATCCTTGTTGGAAGCGCCGGCCCGGTAGTTGAGGGTGGGTACCTGCTGCACGATGCTGGCGACGTTGTTGCGGTTATCCCGCTCCAGTTGCTCGCCCTCCACTACCGAAACGGCCACCGGCACCTTTTGCAGGGGTGCCTCACGGCGGGTGGCTGTAACCGTGACGGCCCCCAGCGCAGTAGGCTGCACAGCCTCTTCTGCCTGGGCGCCCTGCCCTATGGCAGCCAGCAGCACAGCCGTAGCCAGGGGTTTGCGTGGGGGTTTGAAAGAAGACCGATTGCGGCTTTTCTGCATGATGCACACTGCCCTGATAAACCAGACGAAAGAGAAGCTGTGGGTGTCTGGTCTCGCTCGTGCGAGTGGCAGGCGCTTGCCAACAGCAGCGCTTGTTAGCGCTAACAGAGCAAGTATCCAAGCGGCCTGCATAGCACGTCAAATACTGAAAAATACGCCATTTATGCCTTTTGGCTATTTGCTTCAAGCGCTCTGGTTAGCGCTAACATGGGCCCTCTCTTAGCCACAGTTGCCAGGGCGTCAGCGTGAACAAGCCCAATGAACCCACTCGAAAGCGCCGCGGTGCCGGGCGCGTCACGCTGGCGGACGTCGCCCGAGTGGCTAAGGTGTCGTCGATCACCGTCTCGCGGTACTTCAACCAGCCGGAACAGGTTTCCGAACCGCTGCGCGAGCGGATCCAAGCTGCCGTGCAGCAGATGGGCTATGTGCCAAATCGGGTGGCCGGCGGCCTCGCCTCCGCGCGCGGGCGCATCGTTGCCTTGGTCATCCCGAACATCTCCGGGCCGATTTTCGCCGATACCCTGCAAGCCTTCAGCGATACCCTGAGTACATTCGGCTACCAATTGCTGCTGGCCTCAAGCTACTTCAGCCAAGAGCAGGAAGAACAGGCGGTGCGGGCCTTTCTGGGATGGTCGCCAGCGGCACTGGTGGTCACCAGCCGTTACCACAGCCCCGCTACCGAAAAGATGCTGGCCGAAGCGGACGTACCCGTGGTTGAAATCTGGGATTACGTGCCCGAACGCCCTGCGCTGCAGGTGGGTTTTCGTCATTTCGAGGCGGGCCAACTGGCATGCCGCTGCTTGCTGGACAAAGGCTACCAGCGCATCGCATTCGTGCAGAACAGCGTCGCTGGCGACTTCAGCGCCCTGGAGCGGCGTGACGGGTATGCCCAGGTGCTGTTGGAAGCGGGCCTGGAGCCCTGGGTGTTCGTCCCGCCCGCTGACGCAGCGCCATTCGACGCCGGCCGCCAGGCGCTGGAAGCGCTGATGCGCCGCACTCCCGCCCCGGATGCGATCATGTTCGCCAATGACAACCTGGCCGCAGGCGCCCTGCTCGCAAGCCAGCGCGCCGGGCTGCGGGTACCCGAAGACGTGGCGGTCATGGGCTTTGGTGACTACGCCTTCGCGCAGATGCTGCTGCCCAGCCTGTCCACCGTGCGGCCACCCTCGCGAGAAATCGGTGTGGTGGCGGCGCAGCGGGTGTTGCAGCATCTGGGCGCCCTGACGGGCGAAGGCGATATACCACGCTTGAACCTGCTGACGTGCCAGCTGGTGGTGCGGGAGAGTATCTGAAGTCAACCTGGCCCGGACGGAAAATACCGAGTCGGACCTCAGTCCGTGGTTACCGGTTTGAAGCCCAAGCTGCGCATCAGGTCATGTGCGGCCTCGAAGAACATGGGTTTGAGACTGTCGGCATACTCTTCGGTCAAACGGCTTGCAGGCCCTGAAATGACCAGCGCACCCATGAGCTCCTGCTGCGCGCCGTAGATCGGCAAGGCCATGGAGGCAGCATGGGGATCCGTCGCACCTTTTGAGTAATAAGGCTTCTGCAGCGTGCTGCCAATTTGGTAAGTGGCACGCAGGGCCTGCGCCCCGGCCGCTTCATCCATGGGCCGCATATCCCCAGGTTGAAGATTCAGACGCAGGCGATGGGATGAGTTAACTCGGTACTGACACATCCGATAGGCGCCATGACGCACATAGAAAGACGCCGTTTCACCGGACTGCTCGGCCAGGTGGTGCAAGCGTGGCATCACGTGCCGTTCGAGGTCCAGCGCCTCCTGGTAAACAGCATTCAGACGCATGACCTCACTGGCCAGCTGGTAGCGCCCGTCGGCCATGCGGGTAATGAACCCGTGGTTTTCCAGTGAAACCATCAAACGCATGATCGTGCTCTTGATGAGGCCGGTACGCTCTACCAGCTCGACGAGGCTCAGCGCCGTGTCACCTATCTCGAATGCCGTCAGCACGGTCAAGACACGGTCTGCCGATGCCACCCCATTCACCGCTGGACGCGGCCGCGCTTTGACCATTTGCAGAACCTCACAGGATCGACGCCCCGGATCGAAGCCAGGGACTGGAAAAGGCCCATTATCCGTAAATGGTCGGCCAGCGCCAACGGAACAGAGCTCGCGACGTGGTTTTTAGAATCACATTTCCTAATAGCCAAAAGTTAAAGTCTTTACCTCCCAGTTTTTCACCAGAAATACGAGGTGGTATGAAATTTCGCTTCACGGATAGATAATTTATGAGCTATTTTGAAATTGCATTGCATTTAAAACCACAAAAACAATCGGACGCCTTTCGTCCTCCGGCCCTACAGGAGCGCTCATGAGCTTCTTTGCTGCCCCGCCTACGCTCGAAACCACGGTTTTCACTCGCCTGCCCGACCGTTTCCGCGATGTACGCCCTACCGCTTGGGCCAATGCCAACCGTCAAGGTCGCGCCATCGACTCTTTCCTGGAAGGCCCTTCGTTTGACCGCCAAGGCCGTCTGTACGTCACCGACATACCCAATGGGCGCATTTTCCGCATCTCTCACCAAGGCGAATGGGAGCTGGTGTGCCAGTACGATGGCTGGCCAAACGGCCTGAAGATCCACCAGGACGGCCGCATTTTCATCACCGATTACAAGCGCGGGATCATGGTGCTCGACCCGGAAACCGGGGCCATGGAAGCGCTGCTCGACTCGGCCGGTTCTGAAGGTTTCAAGGGCGTCAATGACCTGGTGTTTGCGCCCAACGGCGACCTGTACTTCACCGACCAGGGCCAGACCGGGCTCCAGGACGCCAGCGGCAGGGTGTACAAGCTCGATGCCAGCGGCAACCTCACCTGCCTGCTGGGCACCATCCCCAGCCCCAACGGCATCGTCTACGACCCCCACCTCAACCATTTGCTGGTAGCAGTTACCCGCGCCCAGCAAATCTGGCGGATCCCGCTGGGCAACGGTTCGATCATCGGCAAGGTCGGTGTTTTCGCACAACTGCACGGCGGCCTGGGTGGCCCCGACGGTTTGGCGCTGGATGCCCACAGCAACCTGTATATAGCCCACACCGGGTTTGGTTCTGTGTGGAAGCTCTCGAAGGTGGCCGAACCGCTGGAGCGCATTGTCTCCTGCGCCGGCATCAGCAATACCAACCTCGCCTTCGGCGGTGCCGACGGCCAGACCCTGTTTATCACCGAGTCCGAGACCGGCAGCATTCTACAGGTCAGGGCCAAAGTGCCAGGCCTTGCGATGTACTCGCACAGCTGAAAACGCCCAGCGTCACTGACAACAACTACAAGAAGATCAAACGACATGAACTACCAGACCACCAGCTCCGCACCTTTGAGTGAGGCAGAAGGCGAACGCCTGATGCGCCGCGTATTGTGGCGCCTGTTGCCGTTCATTTTCTGCTGCTATGTGATCAGCTACCTGGACCGCACGAACGTCGGCTTCGCCGCCCTTTCCATGAACCAGGACCTGGGCCTGACCGCTACGATGTTCGGCTGGGCGGCCGGGTTGTTCTTTTTCGGCTATTTCATCTTTGAGTTACCCAGCAACCTTCTGCTGCAGCGCTTCGGTGCACGGGTTTGGATCGCCCGCATCATGGTGACCTGGGGCCTGCTCTCGATGGCCACAGCGTTCGCCACCGGGCCCGTCAGCTTCAGTATTCTGCGCTTTCTGCTGGGCGTTGCCGAGGCAGGCTTCACGCCGGGCATCTACCTGTTCTTCACTTACTGGTTCCCGGGCAAGTGGCGCGCCAAGGCCACTGCCGCGTTCCTGCTGGGCATCCCCACGGCCAACATCATTGGCTCGCCGTTGTCCGGCTGGCTGATGCAGCAACACGATGTGATGGGTTTGAAAAACTGGCAACTGCTGCTGGTGACGGAGTCCCTGCCCGCTGTACTGCTGGGCATCGCTTGCCTGTGGGTGCTGGTGGACAACCCAGTCAAGGCCAAATGGCTCAGCGAGCGTGAAAAGCACTGGCTGAGCAACCGTATTACCCAAGAGCAGCAGTCGATTGGCGCCAGCCATGGCAGTACCTTGCGTTCGGCATTGACCAACCCGAAAGTGTTCACCCTGGCTGCGATCAACTTCTGCTGCATCGTGGGCTCGGTTGGCATCGGCATGTGGTTACCACAGATCATCAAAGGGCTGGGCATTTCGGCAAGCACGCTGGGCCTGGTAGTGGCGCTGCCCTACATCCTCGGCGCCATCGCCATGACCCTGTGGGCACGCCTGGCCAACCGCAGCGAGCAGCGGCTGCCCTACGTGGTCGCCGCGCTGTCCATGGCGGCTGTGGCCCTGGTGGTCGCGGCACTGGTCGCAGACCCGCTGGTCAAGATCGGTGCACTGTGCGTGGCGGTGGCCAGTATCTTGTCTTTCCAGGCAACGTTCTGGGCCATTCCCTCGACCTTCCTCACCGGCCGCGCCGCCGCAGGCGGCCTGGCGATGATTGTGTCGATTGGCAACCTGGGCGGGTTCACCGGCCCCTTCATGATCGGTGTGATCAAGGACGCGACCAACAGCTTCGTGATCCCGTTCTTCGCAGTGGCAGCCATACTGGTGGTGGGTATCATCCTCATGCTCTGGCTGGGCGACCCCGCCAAGCGGCAAGCCCCGCTGGGCCGCACCGCCTGACGGCCTAGCGGCGGCGCTGCATGCAGTATTGCCCCAGCAACCCAAGCACCAGCACCCCACCTGCGACCCCAAGGGTCGCAGGTGCACCAAACCGCGCAGCAATCAAACCTGCCGCCATGCCGCCCAAGGCCTCGAACCCAAAGCGCATGGCGATGTAGAAGGCAATGACCCGACCGCGCAAATGGCTCGGCGCCCCGCTTTGCAACTGCATGTTGGTACTGACGTTGCTCAGGGTGATACCGAACCCCAGCACTGCCAGTGCCACCAGCGCCTGCGGCAACTCTCCCGCCTGCCATAAGCCCAACAGGGCGACCGCACACGACAGCGCCCCGGCATGGGTAAAATGCTGCAGCCGGGGGATGGCCCCACCCACCGCCAATACCAGCGTGGCCAGGAATGCCCCCGCCCCAGCCCCCCCCCGCCCCCCGCCCGGCCCCGGGGGGAGGCCG